>CAYZZK010000014.1:0-13024 GCA_964483045.1 uncultured Candidatus Saccharibacteria bacterium | reverse complement strand
TGTCCGCAGCGTTAATTCCGAATATGTGAACATTTCCGCGGACAATAAAAATTGCTATATGATTATTGAGTCCTCGAACAATGAGAATTGTACTCATTGCTATTGGATACAAGTTTGCAAAGATTGCGTGGACACTTCATTCTCGCATCAAACGGAACTTTCTTATGAATGTGATGATTGCTATAACTCGTATAAACTTTTTTATAGCAAAGGATGCCACAATTCGCGTGAAAGCTATTTTCTTCTTGATTGCCGAGACTGTTCCAATTGTATTGGATGTGTGAATCTTCGGAGCGCACAATATTGTATTTTTAATATTCCATATACCAAAGCGGAGTATGAAGTTTTGGTTAAAAAACTTCGGCTTGATACGGCGAGCGGCGTGGAAGCGCTTCGGAAAAAATATGAAGAATTTTTAAAGACGCAGCCGCGCCGATTTGCTGAGATCGTAAATGCTCCCAATTCCACGAGCAATTATATAGCGAATGCGAAAAATTGCCGCCAGTGTTTCCATGCGTACGATGCGGAAGACAGTGCTTATTCCGTGCACGTATGGCGTGGCGCGAGAGGGATAATGGATTGCGATACGTCGGGTAGAGGCGCGGAATTTAATTATAATTCTTTAAATGCCGGACTCGCGGCAGCGCATTGCACCGTAACTAGTGTGTGTTGGGGATCGACGTTCGCGGAATATTCTTTTTATTGCCACTCTGCGAATAATGTGTTTGGTTCCGTTGGTCTGCGCAAAAAGAATTATTGCATTTTAAATAAGCAATATAGTAAGGAGGAATATGAAGTACTTCGAGCAAAAATTGTTGATCAAATGAAAAAGGATGACTCGTATGGCGAATTCTTTCCGCTCTCGCTCAGCGCCTTTGGATATAACGAGTCATCCGCGCTCGAACAATTTCCGCTTACAAAAGAACAAGCGCTGACACACGGGTTCAAATGGGAAGACTATCCGCGGGGGACATATGGAAAAGAAACGGTCACGTGGGACAAGGTACCCGATTCTATTAACGACTTCGCGCCTACAGATATTTCAAAAGAAATTTTCGCTTGCACGTCTTGCAAGAAAAACTATCGTATAATTCCCGACGAGTTTAGCTTTTATAAAAAGCTTCAGATCCCGCTTCCGCGTCTTTGCCCGGACTGTCGACATGCACGGCGGTTTGTCGCCCGCGGCCCGAACCGATTGTGGAAGCGGCAGTGCGCCTGTCTCGCCGCAGCTTCAGCGGAGGCGGATGTGCGCAATACCGCCCAGCATTTTCATGGAGAAAGATCATGCTCCAACAAATTCGAAACTTCATATTCACCGGAGCGACCGGAAATCATTTACTGTGAGCAATGTTATAACGCGGAAGTTGCTTAGTTGGGGGGGATGAAATACAATGATGTTTTCTTAATTTATCCACAGAAAAATTAAAGAATCGTCAATGATAATGGGGTTATCCACGCAATCCACAGGGTGAGGGACTTGCAAAATAAAAAAAATGAGAGTATTCTCTTACTTGTGAGTGAGACGGTCAAACGTTGATCTCGCAGTGGAGTGAAAGCTCCGCAAAAAAATGGAGAGTGACGCAAGTTGCTCTCTTTTTATTTTAAAATAAAAATTTGGATGCGAATGCAGAAAAAGCTTTCTTTGATAACTCATTTCGCAAGTGTATTAGGGATTGTCCATATGAGGAGCAGAGCTATTAAGCAGGGGAACTAGGTTGAAAATCAAGAGAGCGTCCATTTGGGGCGCTCTCTTTGTTTTTTCTGCTACACTTTTTCAAAGGCGATAGTTGCGGCTTCCTTAATTTCGAGACAGAGAAAGCTTGCGGTTGCAATTTCTTTTTGGGACAAGAAATAAAGAGGCCCGGGGATTTCTCCCGGCTGAATTGATGACTTCAGGCCACAAAGAAAAACTTCCGTTCCATCTTCCTCGGCAAAGTGTATCGGGGTTTCTTCGTTGTCGTGCGCAAGAGGCACGATTTTTGAGACAGGCTTTTCCCCAATTTCATCCAATCGAAGCTGCGTTGTTCCAATACTGCCGCTTGCCATCACCACGAGAAGATTTTTCTTTTTGGAAACGCCGGATGACGGCCGAATGCCAAGCGCTTCCTCCAATTCTACGGAACCATCAATCTCGATCTCAGAGAGAAAGGAATACGTTAGTTTATCTCCTTTCCCTTTCCTTAGAATGATGCGCTTGTCGTTACTGACTGTTGCGACGAGAATGAAGCCAATTTTTCTCATATCTTTCCCTCCTTATGTTGTTTGCTGCGCTGCAGCAATTATAAACATAAATGTTATGTTTAGTCAAGGGAATTCGGTTGGACTATATAGCGCAAGGCTTTTCGCCCCGTTCTTTTTTTATTTGAATAAATAGCATAAAATAAGGATAGTATGAGCTCATTAGAACCAGAAAAAGACGTAATTTACTTCGGCAAGACCGACTTTAGAAATAAAGACCGGCTTTTTGGCATAAAGCGGAATGACAGGCGGCAGCATGTCTACGTTGTCGGTAAAACGGGAACAGGAAAAAGCGCTTTGCTTAATAATTTTATCGTGCAGGACATCATGAACGGCGAGGGGCTTTGCGTCGTGGATCCGCACGGTGAATTGGTCGAAGGAATTCTCAAGAAAATTCCAGAACATCGGATGAAGGATGTGATTTATTTTAACCCGGCCGATACCGATTTCCATATCGGTTTCAACATCCTTGAGCTGCCCGATCCGAAATATAAAAACCTCGTGGCCTCCGGGCTTATGGGAATTTTCACAAAAATCTGGTCCAATGTCTGGTCGGCGAGGATGGAATACATTTTAAACAACGCGATCCTGGCACTTCTCGACACGCCGGGTTCGACGCTCCTCGGAATTCCCAGAATTTTAACTGATAAAGACTATCGCCAGAAAATCATCGCGAATGTCAAAGACCCGGTCGTCAAGGCATTTTGGATTCATGAGTTCGAAAGCTGGCGAGACCAGTTTCGAAACGAGGCAATCGCCCCGATTCAAAATAAAGTCGGACAGTTTTTATCCACCTCACTTATTCGCAATATCGTGGGGCAATCCAAGAGCACAATCGACATCTTTGACGTGATGAACACGGGGAAAATTTTTCTGGTGTACGTTTCAAAGGGAAGAATCGGCGAAGATAATTCGTCTCTTCTCGGTGCGATGCTTATCACCAAAATCCAGCTCGCCGCGATGGAGCGCGTTCGTATCCCAGAGGACGAACGGGTGGATTTTTACTTGTATGTCGACGAGTTCCAGAATTTCGCGACAGATTCCTTCTCTGGAATACTCTCCGAAGCGCGGAAATATCGGCTGAACCTAATTCTCGCCCATCAATACATCGGCCAGCTGGTGACCGATGTGTCGACCAAGGTGCGCGACGCGATATTCGGAAACGTCGGCACGATGATCGTGTTTCGCGTCGGCGCGGCAGATGCCGAGTTTTTGGAGCCGGAATTTGAGCCGGAATTCGTAATTCAGGATATCGTAAATCTGCCGAATTATCACATTTATCTGAAGCTCATGGTGGACGGCGTGACGGCTCGGCCGTTTTCAGCGAGGACAATTCCGCCTTTGAATGTCGATTCCACCGCCGTAAGTGAAGAGGAACTGGTTCATTTAACGCAGAAACGATATGCCCGGCCGCAGCAAGTCGTCGAAGAGGAAATAAACGACTGGAGCGGCGTGATGAACGAAAGCAGCATGATGGGGGGATCAAAACCCTCGGCTGCTCCCGGCACGATAAAAACCCAGGCAGTTTGTTCCGTCTGCGGAAAAACAACTACGGTGCCGTTCGAGCCGATTCCAGGCCGCCCGATATATTGCAAAGACTGTATGAAAAAAATCGAGTCGGGCGAGTTGAAGCCATTGCCGAGCCGGCGAATGCCTTCCGCAAAACGGCCTAAGGAACGGTATTCAGCCGATCTCGCGGGAATAGGGATTGAATTCCAGCCGGAACGCCATCATCACGAGGAAGAAGAAGTTATCGAAGAGGAGCATCGCGGAAGAGAACCGGAGCATGTCGAAGTCTCGGCGGCAAAGAAGCAGCCGGTTTTTGAAGAAGCGCCTGCGCCTGCGTCCGAAGAGGATGGAAGTACGCTTTCGATCGCCTCGCTTGTTAACATGAAGCCGCAAGAAAAAACTCCGAAGCCAAAGCGAGTTCCAAAAAAGGAAGTGAACATAGATGAGCTTAGGAAGGCAATACAAGAATCGTTGGGCGGAGATGGCGCTGCCGGAAAATCTCCGGATTCGGAATAGCGGGAATTTCCAAAACATGTAAAATATTTTTTGCGCGGCGATGCGATTTACTATTCTCACTATTTTCCCGGGAATTTTCGATTCCTATATTGCCGAATCTCTTTTAGAGCGCGCCCGCAAAAATGGAATCGTCGAAATAAGATTCCGTGATTTGCGAAAATTCAGCACTGATAGGCATAAGAAGGTCGACGATAAAGCGTTTGGCGGAGGGCCAGGGATGGTGCTTAAAATCGATCCAATATATAAAGCAGTTGCTTCGATTTTAAAAACCTCCAACCTCCAATTTCCAATTTCCAAAAAAAATAAAAAGAACGTACGAATAATTCTATTCTCAACAAGAGGGAAAAAACTCGACGCCAAAGGCGCGCAGCGGCTTTCTCGATACAACGAGCTCATATTTATTTGCGGGCGCTATGAAGGGGTGGATGAACGGGTGGCGCAGTACATTGCAGATGAAGAAATATCAATCGGAGATTACGTATTAAGCGGGGGAGAGCTGCCGGCGCTTGTAACGATCGAAGCCGTGAGCCGTTTCCTTCCCGGATTTTTAGGGAAGCGGGAATCGCTTGAAGAAATAAAAGGATCATATCCGGTTTATACCAGACCTGCGGAATTTTGGCCCGGCTGGAAAAAATTACGCGGCGCGAAAAAGACGCAACCGTGGCGGGCGCCCGCTGTCCTTCTCTCCGGCGATCATGAAAAAGTAGAGGCCTGGCGAAAAAAACATTCTAAACATGCTTAACCCGAAAGTCAGCAACTCGAAATCCGAGGTTTATTAAATATGTCGGCCTCCGAAATTTTATTCTGGGGGATTCTGTCATTCCTTTTAGGAATTGCGGCGGCAAGTCTCGGATGGAGCGTGATAGTGTTTACGGGAGCACTGATATTTATTGGAACGCTGGCGGTTTTCCTCGCGCAAAGAACTTCGCTGGCTAAGTTTGTCGTTCTATTCGGAATATTTACGTTTTTAGGCGCTTTTTATTTCAACGCATATTTGAATTTTAGGGTTTCTGGACAGCATATTGCTTTTGACAACGAAATTTCTTTTTCGGGAATGATTTCAGAGGCCCCGCACCAATTCGAGAAATACCAATATTTCGACATACGGCTATCCGAGCCGTACGGCGGGAGCGTGCGCATCATCACGTCGCCCGCAATCGGCTTCAAGTACGGAGATGTGATCAGAGCCGCTGGGAAAATAGAGCAATCGGATTCACCGGCGACGCCGCCCGTATCCTCGTTTCCAACGATTGTGGTCGTGGCAGAGCATCGCGGATTTTGGCTCAAGGAGAAGCTCTTGGAATTCAAGGCCGATCTGGTCTCGCACATCGTCGAGTTTCTTCCGACGGATGAGGGCGCCCTGCTTGCGGGAATCACGTTCGGCGATAGATCGCACATCACGAGCGATTTTAAGACGCAGATGGCAGCATCGGGGACGACGCATCTCGTCGCGCTTTCCGGCTATAACATCTCCATCATCGCGATAGTGGTAACCCAGATTTTCGGGCGTTTTTTCTCGCGGCGAAAGAATTTTTATTTTACGAACTTGCTTATCCTTGCCTTCGTCGCAATGGTTGGAGCGGAACCCTCGGTCGTGCGAGCGGCGCTTATGGCATTTCTCGTGCTTTTAGCCCGCGAGATCGGGAGAATTTACGACATCAGAAACGCGATCGCGGTCGCCGGCGGAGTAATGGTACTGGCGAATCCCACGTCGCTCGTCTATGACGTCGGGTTTCAGCTATCATTCGCGAGCTTGTTGGGAATCGTATACCTGTCTCCGGCAATCGCGGCGATTTTCAAACTTAAAGACGACACATCGAGCTGGAAGCAAAATGCCATAACAACGCTCTCCGCCCAACTCGCGGTGGTGCCCATAACGCTGCACAGTTTTGGAAGAGTGTCGATTCTCGCTATCGCTGCGAACATCTTGATTCTGGAATTCATGCCGCTCACCATGTTCTTCGGCTTCGTTCTCGCCGGCCTCTCGCAAATTTCAAGCTATGCCGGCTTTATTGTTGCAAAAATCGTTTATCTGCTTCTTGCCTACGAAACCTGGATCATTCGGACTTTTTCCGCGATTTCGATTCCCGTGCAAATTGAGTTCTCGCTCGCAACTTCTCTCGTTTACTACGCCGCCTTAGCGCTCATATGCCGGGCGATTAAGGATAAAAGCGCGCCGGCGGTTTCATCGTTCGTGACGCCTGCGCCGCAAAATATCGCCAGCTAATCCATGCAAGCGAAAAAGAATTACAATTCGATCGTCATTGCCCTTCTCGCAGTATTGCTTATTTTCGTTTGGGGAGATATCGCATTTTCGAAATCGAATTCAGAACCGGAATTTTATTTTTTGGACGTCGGACAGGGAGATTCGGAACTGGTAGTGTTTCCCGGCAACGTGAAAATCATGACCGACGCGGGACCTGATCAGAAAGTCGTAAAAAGCGTCGAACGCGCGATAGGCAGCGACACATACATCGATATCGGAATCGTCTCCCACCCGCAGCTCGATCACTTCAACGGCTTCAATTTCCTTCTGGATAAATATAAATTCGGAGCATTTATCATCAACGGGCGGGACGATACGAAAACCGTTCATGAATGGCCCGAGCTCCTCAAAAAAATCCACGAGAAACATATTCCGCTCATAACGCTCGGCGCCGGCGACAATATCCTTTTCGCCAGCAATTCTATTTCTATGCTCTCACCCAATGCGGCATACATTCAAAGCGGGGAATTGAATGACACCGGGTTCGTGGAGCTCATCCAAACCGGCGGCGCCCGGGCGCTTTTCACCGCCGACATCGCTTCGAACGTGGAGGAATACGTTTCGAAGAAGTTTGACATCCGCGCGGATATCCTCAAGGTCCCGCACCACGGCTCAAAGTATTCCTCGAGCGATTTATTTCTAGGCGCGGTGAAACCGAAGGTCGCCGTGATTGAAGTAGGGAAGAACAACCGATACGGCCATCCGACGAAAGAGGCGCTCGCGCGGCTCGCCAGTTCGACACCGAACGTCTTCCGCACCGATCAGGACGGCACAGTGAAAATCGCCGTGGAAGGCAACAAGTTGTCGGTTTTTGCGGAGAAATGAACCCCACCGAGCTCACAGAGCCGGTCTTTATAATTGGCCGAAATTCATTTTTTCATCCGTCGTTTTCTTTGCAGGAGAGTAATGCAGGCATCGTGGTATAATAATGCGAGATGAGCATCTTAATTAAAAGCGTAAGAATTTTGGGTGGCGCGGGAGGCGCAGGCACAACAAGCGCCGACCTTAGAGACGTTTATGTAAGCGGGGGAAAAATTTCTGCGATCGGAAATTTTCCGGGCAAGAGCGCGGAGAAGATAGTAGACGGCAAGGGAGCATATCTCTCTCCGGGATTTATAGACGTGAATACGGATTCGGATCATTACCTTTCCATTTTCAGCCATCCACCGCAGGAAGATTTTATCCGCCAAGGCGTGACAACCATAGTTGGCGGCATGTGCGGAGCATCGCTCGCGCCGCTTCTCTATGGCAGTCTGGAATCAATCAGGAAGTGGGCAGATATCAGCGACGTAAACGTCGACTGGCACACAGTGAGAGAATTTCTTGAAACTCTCGATAAAAAACCGCTCGCGCTCAACTTCGCGACGCTCGTTGGGCATGCGACCGTGCGGCGCGCGCTCATAGGGGAACGCATCCGCGATCTTACCAAAAACGAACTCCATGTGTTCGGAGAAACACTTTTGTCGGCGCTCAAGGAAGGGGCGTTCGGGCTTTCAACCGGACTCGGATACGCGCATAGCCGTCGAACTCCGTCTTCGGAGATAAAATTTTTAGATGAAATAGTGCGAGGACAAAATGGGGTATATGCGACGCATTTGCGAAACAACGCCGGAGAACTCGGAAAGTCAATCGAGGAAACGGTCAAGCTGGCGACCGATCTTGGCGTGCGAACGGTCATCAGCCACTTCATGCCGATAGTGGGCAACGAGAAGGAATATGAAGACGCGCTCCGGAAAATCGAATCGCTTCCAGAGGCAACGCAACTGAAATTTGACGTTTATCCTTCTGGAACAAGCATCCTTGCGATCTATACGTTTTTGCCCGTCTGGGCGCAGAACGGAGGAATGGAAACAATGCTCGCGAATATCAAGGATGCCTGGCTTAGAGCCAGAATCATTAAAGAAATTCCAAAACTCGATTTGAAAGAATTTGTGATCGCCCAAGCGCCGGGAAATGAATTTTTTGTCGGCAAGTCGTTAAAAGAAATTGCGGAATTTTATGATGCATCGAATTACAGCGCCGCGCTTCTTCTGTTTATGGAGGCAACCGGGATGAAGGCCACCGTGTTTTATAAAAATTTGAGTGAGCCGCTCATTAAAAAGGCAATTCGCAGCAGCCGCTCGCTTATCGCGTCGAACTCCGCAAGTTTTCGAGACGCGGGGAAAATGCTAAAGCCGGAGCGCGCAATATCCACCTTCACTAAATTTCTCGGAATGGCGGAAGGCGAGAAGCTGATGCCGCTTCATGATGCCATAAGGAAAATTACCGCTGAACCCGCTCGGATGTTCGATTTTGCGGGGCGCGGAGAAATACAAGAGGGGAATATCGCGGACCTCGCGCTTTTTTCAATAACCGACGGGAATACGCCGAAAGTAAAAAACGTTGAGGTGAGGTCGGTGGTCGTGCATGGGGAGCTCGTTCTTCAAGACGGCATATACACGGGAAAATTCCCGGGAAAAAATTTGAGACATAGAGCCCCGCTTCAATGAATGCTTTTCGGAAAAGCGGGCATCGGCCCGATTATTTTCTTCTCGCGCTCGTTGCGATACTCGTGTTATTCGGGCTTGCGATGCTCGCAAGCGCATCTTCAGAACTTGGAAAGATAAAATTCAACGATAGCTATTATTACCTGAAGCATCAGGTGCTTTTCGGGTTGTCCCTCGGAATCATCGGGTTCACGATCGCCTATTTCTTCCGATATCAGCACTTGAGAAAATTTGCGCTGCCGCTTCTCATCTTGAATCTGATCGCGCTCGCTCTTGTCTTTACGAGCGCCGGGCTCGAAGTTCGAAATGCAAACCGGTGGCTCAAAGTCGGACCCTTGAGCTTTCAGCCAGCCGAGAGTATGAAGTTGGTTTTTATACTGTATCTGGCCGCATGGCTAAGCAACGCCAAAATAAAACGATCGACAAAATTCTTTGAGGGATTTCTTCCGTTCGGTCTCATTTCCGGGTTCATCGCCATACTGCTCGTTTTGCAGCCGGCAACGAGCACGGTCGCGATTCTTTTGGGCTCTGCGCTTGTTGTATATATTTTGGACGGCGCGAAAATACGATATGTGCTTCTTATAGTTCTCGTGGGAATTATCGGCGTCGCAGCTCTCATTCAAATCACGCCCTACCGCAAAGATCGAATCCTGGGCTTTTTCAATAAAACGGCGGATACTTCCGGGAAAAATTATCAGGTTAACCAAGCGCTCATCGCGATCGGTTCGGGAGGACTTGCGGGAAGGGGATACGGCGAGTCCTCGGCAAAAGTAAATTTTTTGCCCGCGTCGATTGACGATTCCATCTTCGCGATAATTTCGGAAGAACTCGGCTTCATCGGTGCCGGTGCCGTCGTGGTGCTGTTCGGCATGCTTAGTTTCCGCATGTTCTATCTCGCCCACCGCCTCCGGGACAGATTCGGGCGGCTGTTGCTCATCGGGTTTGGGTCAGTCATCGCATTTCAATCGCTTATACATATGGCTTCAATTTCCGGGCTGCTTCCGCTAACAGGAGTTCCGTTGCCTTTTATAAGCTACGGAGGCACGGCGCTCGCGGTGTTTCTCACCATGAGCGGAGTCGCAGTAAATATCTCGAAATATACATAGAAAAGATATACTTACTGCATGCCTGAAAACGCATATCCATACCAACATATAAAAGTCCTTCTGACCGGCGGAGGCAGCGGCGGGCACGTGTACCCCCTTGTTGCGGTCGCCGAACGACTAAGGCAGATAGCGGCGATTCAAAACATAGATCTGGATCTTAACTATCTGGGGCCGAAGGACGAATGGATCGCGCCGCTCGCGGGGGCGCATGTCCAGCTCGGATCGATAGTTTCGGGTAAATTCCGTCGATATTTTTCTATGGAAAATATCGCGGACATCCCAAAGTTCTTCATCGGGATTTTCGAGGCCCTTTTTAAAATGTATTTCATCATGCCAGACGTTATCTTTTCGAAAGGAGGAACGGGGGCGCTTCCGGTCGTTCTCGCAGGGTGGTTTTACAAAATTCCAATCGTCATTCATGAGTCCGACGCGGCACCGGGGCTTACAAATTCGATTTCCAGCCGGTTTGCATCCAGAATCGCCGTCAGTTTTCCAAAAACCCTCGAGTATTTCGATGCCGAAAAAACCGCACTCGTGGGAACGCCCGTGCGGGAGCAAATCGTGAAGGACGTGCCGGAGAGCGCTGCGGCAAAGGAACAGCTTGGCTTTGACCCGGCAAAGCCGCTCACCCTCGTTCTCGGCGGTTCGCAAGGCGCCCAGCGTATTAACGAATTCGTTATCGACAACCTTCCTTTATTTTTGAAAGAAACCCAGATTCTTCACCAAACGGGATCGGCGAATTATAAAAAAATTGAATATCTCTCCCGAGCGGCGGTCGGACAATCAGAGCCGGAAGGAATTGCAAAAAAACATTACATTCCAGTTCCGTATTTAAAAGAAGACATGAAAGCCGCCCTGGCCGCCGCCGATCTGGTCGTCGCTCGATCGGGAAGCGGAACAATATCGGAAATATCCGCTCTCGGCAAGTCCTCCATACTCATTCCCTTAAAAGAGTCGGCGAATGACCATCAAAAGGTCAACGCGTACGAATATTCAAAAACGGGAGCCGCGATCGTCATCGAAGAAAATAATTTACTTCCCGCGATATTTGTGAGCCAAATCAAGTCCGTGCTGCAAAACCGGGACGTGGCCGCGCGAATGAGCTTTGCAGCGAAAAATCTTTGGAAACCCGATGCCGCGGAAGCAATCGCCCGAGAAATTCTGCGAATGGGCTGATAAAAGTTCGGCTGCATTTTTACGCATAATTTTTGACCCCGCGGATTGTTCCACGGGGTCGGCTTTTACTTTTGTGCCAGTATGTGTGCGGGAATCGTGCATGTCGGTTTGGTGCCGACTTGGTTGATAGTGTATGCGCCGCCGGCGGGGCAGATCAGTTCCGAAACGAGATAATCAACGTCGGCTTGATAAACGGGTGCACCAGCGGCAGCGTGCGATGCTCTGGCAAAAATCGCTTTGGCATGTTCGATTCTGCCGAGCTGTTCGATGCACTGTCTAGTCTGGGTTTTGTTACGGACCGACGAAGCGACCGGACCTCCGATGCTGAACAAGATGGCAAAGGTGGCAATTATGAGCAATAGTTCGTTAAGCGTGAATGCGGCAAGTTTGGCGTTTTGTTTCATGGCGGTTATTTCGGACATATTTGGTTGTAGGATTCAGTGTGGTTCGGTTTTCCAAAGGAGGCCGGACCGAAGGACTATCGTCATTTTAGCGCATATTTCCGAGAAACCCAATGAATCGACATTTGGCTAGAAAACCTTGAATTTCATGGTAAAATGGAGGCATGACACTTCCCAAAAAGCATGTACGAGTGCGTTTAGCCCCCAGCCCGACGGGGTTATTTCACGTGGGAACTGCCCGGACAGCTCTCTTCAATTGGCTCTTCGCCAGGCAGAATAATGGCGTTTTTGTGCTGCGAATAGAGGATACAGACACCGAACGATCGGAGAAAAAATTTGAACGCGAAATTCTCGAGGGCTTGGACTGGCTCGGACTTAATTGGGAGGAAGGGCCAGTCGCCGAAGAAAGCAGAGGACAAAAAACCGGCGATCAAAATTACATCGGCAACTTCGGCCCGTATAGGCAAAGCGAGCGAAAGGATATGTATAAAAAGTATATCGAAAAACTTTTGGCGGACGGACACGCGTATTATTGTTATTGCACGAAAGAGGAGCTTGAAGCCGAGCGCCAAGCCATGCTCGCTCAAGGCCTTCCCCCGAAGTACGGGGGGCACTGCAGGAATCGCACGGCGCCTCCTCTCGGCAAAAAACCGGAAGTAATCCGCTTCAAAACTCCGGAAGCGACTGTCGAATTCAAGGATATCATCCGCGGAAAAGTGACCTTTAACGCGGCGCTCATGGGCGATATCGTCATTGCGAAAGATATATCCACGCCGCTTTTTAATCTTGCGAATGTTATCGATGACGGGCTTATGGAGATAAGCCATGTGATACGAGGAGAAGACCATCTCTCGAACACGCCGAAGCAGATACTTTTTCAAAAAGCCCTCGGTTTCAGGGAAGTGGAATACGCCCATCTACCTCTCATTTTAAATTCGGACAGAAGCAAGCTCTCGAAGCGTTTTGCGGAAACGTCGCTCCTTGAATATCGGGCAAAGGGCTTTCTTCCCGAAGCCATCATAAATTTTTTGGCGCTTTTGGGGTGGCATCCTAAGGACGATAGGGAAGTGTTGTCTCGGGATGAGTTGATCGGAGAATTTGATTTGACGCGCGCGCAGAAAGGCGGAGCGATATTCAATCAGGAAAAACTGGAGTGGCTGCAGGGGGAGCATCTCAAGAAGCTCGGCACCGATGGCATTATGCAAAAACTTAAACCGCTTTTGGCCGAGAAGAACATCCACAGGTCAGACGAGCTTCTCTTGAGAATCATAGAAGTGGAGCGGGGGCGAATCAAAAACCTGGCGGAATTTGCGGAGGAAATTAAAT
>CAYZZK010000013.1:8338-13328 GCA_964483045.1 uncultured Candidatus Saccharibacteria bacterium | reverse complement strand
GACGAACTGCGCCGTCACATCCTCCGAATTCGTATTCTCCTTTTGCACTTTTACGGCGAGTTTCTTGATTTCCTCCATCGCGGGAGTGAAATCCGTTGCCGGCACGCGAATCGTAATCGTCCCCGCCTTCACTCCTTCCGACACTTCATACACATTCGAACTCTCGACAAAACCTTTGTGGTTCTCGGCAATGCCGCCGATCGCCGAAATCGCTTCTTCCGCCTTTTGCACAAGCAAATCGAGGGAGCCGTTTTGGATAACTTTTCTGTCCGTCGCCGGAACAGTCGGCGTCGAAGGCGGTACGCCCGGCACCGGAGGTATTGGAGCACCTATTGTGTCTCGCACAACGCCTCCCTTTTCATATGCTCCCGGATATGAGGGCGAAACCGACCCGCCTCCTGTTCCCTGGGACGCTCCATTCATTCCCTGCGGCGCGTGTAATCCACCAAGATACGAGAATACAACCAGAAGTACGAGCACTGTGATGCCAAAGCCAATCGCGATTCCCTTCTTGCCGTATTGTGATTTAAACTTTTCGAGAATATTCACGAGTTAATTGGATTGAGAAACGGCGATTCGAGATACAAAATACCTACTTCGGTACTGCCGGCAGCGATTTTTGCGGCGGATACAGATCCGGGTCAATGGTGCGCGGGAAGCAAACGTGTCCCGCGACATGATCCCAACTTTCGTTTACTCCCGGGCCAACCGAGGCCGGGTATGGCGGCCTCGCATAAGAAGTCCCCGCTTGCGAACCCTGCGAAGTAAGGTTGAATTCAGCGCACAGCTCGAATGCAAGAGCGCCGGTCGGGTGATATTCATACGCCGTCCCGTTTTGGGGATCGCGCGGCGGCACGTAACCGGAGATAGTGTCCCGAAGATCATCAAGTGACGCAGGCAACGTTTCCTTTCTTTGCCAATAATTCACGATTTGTCCCTGAAGATTTTGAAGATCGTTTGTTTTCTGCAAATCGAACCGGACGAGGCGCTGGCGGAAGGGCGATCCCGCAATAAAAAATCCGGCGATGATAAGGATGCACACAGCCGCAACCGTCCCGCGTACAAACAGGAGCGCCTTCGGCGCAAGGACTGCGGCTTTCGCCCGAAGATCATAGAGGTAGTACCAGAAGATCGCCGCCGCCACGGCGAGCACCGAAAGCACTTTCAAAGAAAACCGCATCGTAAGCTCCCCTTCCAAGAAATTGTAGATAAGCGCAACCAAATCGCCGATAATGAGAAGCGCCGCGAGGAACAGAGTGAGATACAAAAGCCATCGGCGAATCCGAAGCTCATTTTTGCGCGGCTCGGAAACGAGATCACGATGCAAAACTCGCGAGACCCACAGATACGCGGGGAAAATAATTATAAGAAGCGCCATACTCCACCGGATGGAGCTGTCCGGCTGATAATATGGATTCAAAGGATCGGGAAACGCGACGTTGATATATTGAAGGGCCAGATTAATCACGCTCCATGCCGAAAAGTAGAGCGCGATTGTTGCAAACAAATACATAAACACATCCCGAGGGGAACTTTTGATTGGTTGGTCCATGATGATTCGTACTTGGGTAAATTAATATTTTTTATTAATTAAAAAGGAAATTTCTGCAATCTATATTTATTCAAATTCTATTTTTGCAGTTGCCTTCCATACGCCTTGAGCTCCGCAAGCGCCGCGGCCGCTTCCCCCGGCTTGAATGCTTTGCTGTGCCACAAGTAATCATTTTCCATAAAGCTTACTCCCTTCCCGGGAATCGTATGGGCGATAACAACCGTCGGCTTCTCGCGTATCGCCCGCGCCTCCGCGGCGGCCGAAATAATCTGGTAAAAATCGTGTCCGTGTATCTCTATGACGTGCCAGTTGAACGACTCATACTTGGCGCGGAACGGCTCAAGCGGCATGATGTTTTCGGTGTTCCCGTCTATCTGGATATTGTTCCGATCCACAATGACGGTAAGATTGCTCAACCGATTTTTTCCGGCAAACATGATCGCCTCCCACGTGTTGCCTTCCTGGTGTTCTCCGTCGGAAGTGAGACAATATGTTCTGTATGTTTTTCGATCCAGATTCGCGGCGAGAGCCATGCCTATGCTCTGCGAAATTCCGGAGCCGAGCGGCCCGGAGGTGGTTTCAACGCCCGGAAGCGCTCCTCTATGGGGATGCCCTTGTAGCCGCGTGCCGAGCTTGCGGAGCGTTGCGAGTTCTTCTATTGGGAAATATCCCGACCGCGCAAGGGCGGCATAGAGCACGGGACAGATGTGTCCATTCGAAAGCACCAGCCGATCACGATGTTCCCAGTGTGGATTTTTCGGGTCGTGGTTCAGGATGTGAAAATACATCGCGGCGAAAATATCTGCCATGCCGAGTGGCCCGCCAATATGCCCCGACCCCGCGCCGGAGACAATCTTAATTACATCCTGGCGAAGCGTGTTCGCCATTTCTTCCAATGCGAGAATCTTTTTGTCGGTGATGTCGTGCATGAAATAGTAAATAGTAATTAGATAATAGCAGAAGAGCGCCTCAAAATTTTTTATATTTGATCTTTTATTTTAATTTTCCTCTGATTTTGCCATAAAGTAAACCAATTAACATTCCGAGTGTAGCGAAATAGATTATCGATAGAACCCAAATCCCTAATTGCCCAAACGATTGAATAAACTCGAAGATAAAATTAATAGGGAGCATCAGGAAATAGAAAGGAAGCAAAACAAATCCCCTACTTTCTGAATCCCCTGACCCAAAATTCTGGTAGATAATACCCAATAAGACTATTACAACTGCTACAGCACCTCCCCTGGCCCAATATGGCCAACGTAAAAATTTCATTGCGATGAAATTAATTTTCAGTTTTCATTTGAAAATTAAGAAGATTAAAAATTTATTGGAAATTGATTTATTGAAAATTATATCTCCCGCAGCTCCTCATACGCCTGCTTCGGCTCACTCCCCCAAAAAATATAGGACGCCGCGACAATAAAATCCGCTCCGGCCTCTTTACACAAGGCGGCCGTTTGGGGATTAATGCCTCCATCCACTTCAATTTTAGCATGCGGCCGAAGTGCCCGCAAAAGCTTCACCTTTTCGAGTATCAACGGCAAAAACTTTTGCCCCGAAAGACCGGGGTAGACCGCGAGCACCTGGAACCAGGAAACATCGTGCAGATACGGTTTCAATGCTTCGAACGGTGTCATCGGACCCGACGAAAGGACAATTTCCGCCTTGTATTGCAGCGAGAGGCCGAGAATAACCGCGAACGAACCAGCAGAGATCGCCTCAATATGCACGACCGCGCGCTTCGCCCCCGCCTCGAGCCACGCGCGAAGCAGCTCTTCCGGTTTTTCCACCATGAGATGTACCTCCAGATTCCAACCGTATTGCCCCGCGAGTTCCTGCCACTTCGGCGGATCGTTCCATGTGACGGACGGCGTAAATTTGCCGTCCGAAATATCGAGGTGAACCCAGTGCCCGGGCGGCAAAAATTCTCCCGCCCGTGCGATCCACTGGCTTAACGACTCCTCATCGAGACAATTGAAAGCGGGAATGACTTGCATAGGGTTTGTCATTTCTGTTTTCGCGGAAATGACAGCAATGTTAAACTTCTATTTTTCCCTTTCGATTTGCGAAATTTGTTCCAATCTCCGCCGATATTTCGCCTCACCGGAAAATACCGTCGCCATGAAGATCTGTAAAATTTTTTCCGCATCGCCCGCCTTCGTAAAATCCGCGGCAATACTTAACACGTTCACGTTGTCGTCTTTCCTCGCGGCGTACACCTGATCCGGCGAAATGGCGAGCGCGGACCGGACGTTTGGAAACTTATTCGCCACGATGTCGACGCCCGCTCCGGAGCCGCATAGCAACACTCCCCGGCTTTGCTCCGGATCGAGACTGATTTTCTTTGCTACCGCAGAAGCATAGCCGGGATAGTCGTCGGCAGGATTAAGCTGCGTCGCCCCCAAATCCGCCGTCTGATATCCCTGATTTCTCAAATATTCCTGAAGATGATTTTTGAGTTCGAATCCTCTATGATCTGCGCCGAAGTATATGATCATTTATCGTATTATACACCATTGCTCCCGAGGCGAACCGGGAAACAACTAGATAGGCAGACCATTCCCAGTGGCCCAACCGCTTTAATAGGAAGAGATAGATTTGAAGGCGACCTACTTCGCAAACGCCGCCCCAATTGTCTGACTGGAAGTCAAAGACACTATACAAGTATTGCCGGAATAGAAGGGGCAACTGCTCCAGCCAAGAAAAGTGGAACCGACGTCCGGAGTGGCGGTGAGGGTAATGGAGGTGCCCGAGGCAAAGGAAGCAGAGCAGGCGGAGCCGCAGGAAATCCCACCGGGAGAAGAAGAAATTGTTCCGGAAGAGGCGTAAAGAGTTGTTTTAGTTACCGTAAGGGTATAGGTAGTGGCGACGGGAGAGAAGTAGGCCGTGACCGATCCATTGGCAGCCATAGAAACGGTGCAACTGCTCGCCGCACTAGGACTGCACCCACTCACAACGGTTGCGCCCGATACCGACCAGCCGGCGTGGACATAACCGGAACTAGCCGAAGCACTTAAAGTGATATTTGTATTCGCGCTATAGGCGCTGCTGCACATTGCGCCGCAATTTATGAAGCCGTCGCTTGAGGTGATCGTACCTCCATTGGGAGATTTACTGACGGAGAGGGCGTAGGTAGCGGGCATGACGGCGAAGGTGGCCCCAACCGAGACATTGTTTGTGACGGTAACCGTACAGATGGATGAGGCGATACCATAGCACGCACCGCTCCAGCCGGAGAAGGTGTAGCCGGAGGCGGGAGTGGCAGAGAGCGTGACAGCTGAGGATCCAGGGTATGATGCGGAGCAGACGGAACCGCAGGAGATCGCTCCGTCAGAGCTTGAGACAGTACCTGATCCGATCTTTCCAACCGAGAGCGTATACGATACAGTCCCGGCGGCCGTCACTGTGAATGCGTTGTCGCTGTAGTCGGCAATC
>CAYZZK010000013.1:0-8238 GCA_964483045.1 uncultured Candidatus Saccharibacteria bacterium | reverse complement strand
GGCAAACGATTCTCCGCCGTTGGGAAAGGTGATGTTGAGGGGAGAACCGACTGGAGGGACTGGCGCGATCGTCGATACAGTCCCGGCGGCCGTCACTGTGAATGCGTTGTCGCTGTAGTCGGCAATCTGACGGTATAAGCCCGTCGCGGGGTCAAGGCCATAGCCGATTATTTTGGCTTTGTAGGTGTGGCCGATGGTGAGACCAATCGCCCCGAAATTCACGTCGATTTTCTTGAATGAGACGGGGACACTTTGGGAGCCGACGGCCACTTCATAGCCGCTGGACTGGTCCACGAGACTGACACTCACTGTGCTGGTTGCATTGCCTGCCGTGTAATTCCACTGGACCATTTGGGCGCTGCTAATGGCAAACGATTCTCCGCCGTTGGGAAAGGTGATGTTGAGGGGAGAACCGACTGGATAATCGCTTTTGAAATCGGTAAACCAGCGAACACCATTTGCATTGCCCACAGCGGTGTTGTCGCCGTAATAGACAGTACCCGAAGGCGGTACCCATTCACTCGTGCGCCCGTTTGTTACTACCTTTTGGATAATAATATAATTGTTGGGAGTTGAGGTGGCAGTAATTGTGACATTAGATGTTGACCGCCAGCCAGTTCCTCCGAAAAACGCGGTATTTTTATAATAGAATACTTGATACCCGACAGTGCCGTTCACGTATATGGGGCTTAAAATTTGATCCGCTGACGTTGACCCTCCCTGGACGAATCCCGTTCCGTCTTTGACATATGAATCAAGATCGGTAAGTAGTTGAGGGCCGCCAGGCAACTTGAAGAAATAGGATTTACCCGGCTCAAGGATGTAGCTGATAGTTCCGCTCGCAGCCGAACTGCTCGTTAACTGCACGGCGTTTTGACTTTGGTAATACCCCACCGCGGCCATGAGCGACACCGTTGAAAACGCGACCAAAACAACCGCTCCAGCCAAATAGTTGGTTTCTTTTTTCATATGAAAAAAATATTTAATTTTGACCTTTCCCTCGGGCACTGCCGCGAGGTTATTAATTTATGAAATTCCCTTACCGCTAATAGTAGCAAATTGCCTGCCCCTCGAGTTCCGAGTTATGCACACCCTCGCTTTCATGTTCATCCCACCATAACCGGAATTTTATCTTGACACTATTCGCAAAGCCCATACGAGCGCAGCCATAAAGCCAATGACGAAGGAAATAATCGCAATGATCTTCCACATGAGCCGCCTCCTTGCGCTTACTAAAGAGAACCCATGGGAAATTTCCGATATGGTGCGATCGGCAACCCCTTCGGTCTCGCGCCTGCTTAAACTCGTGGTACCGGTTCCGCGCGGCGTTTCCTCCGAAGCTGTTCGCAAGTAGTTTTCATTGAAAAATCTAATAAGATCATGGCGGCTTACGACGCCGACCAAATTCTCCTCTTTATCGACAACCAGAATCGGGTTGACCTTGTGGTGCTCGTAAAATTCCCCAGCCAAGTCTTCCGCGGGACTGTCCGCGCGTATCGTCAAGGGATTATTGTTCATCACGTCTTTCACCTTAATACCCCGCAGTTTTTTAAAATAACCGTTTAATTCCCCGCTATCTTTTTTCTCCACTGAAATTCTGCTAAAAATACCCATCACAGTGGGAATGTGAACTCCCGAGCCGTGCGAGAGAAGATCGTATTCGGTAAGTATGCCGACCAATTTCTGGCGACGATCGAGAACCGGAAAGCCGGCGAAGCCGTGTTCTTCGAAGAGATGCACCGCCGAGAGCAAGCCGTCGCTATCACTTAAAGTAAAGACTTTTCCGGTCATTACATCCCGCACCTTTAACGATCGGTTCGAGGAAGACTGCTGCATGAGCTTATACAAACTGCCCGGCCTTAACTACATGATCCACCAGCGTATACGTATACCCCATTTCGTTGTCATACCAAGAGAGAACCTTGACCAGATTTCCATCCACCACGCGCGTGAGCGCGAGATCCGCGATCGAGGCATAATGACTTCCTAAAATGTCCCGCGACACGAGCGGCTCGTCCGTAACGGCGAAAATATTTTGCCAGCGTGACGAAGCGGCTGCGGCTTTCAAAATTTGGTTCACTTCTTCTTTGGAGGTTTCGCGTTTCGCAATGAACGTCACATCCACAATTGAGCCGGCAACGACAGGCACGCGAATTGAAATGCCGTCGAATTTCCCCGCGAGCGACGGATAGGCCTTCGTAGTTGCGATCGCCGCGCCGGTTGAAGACGGGACGATATTCTGCGCCCCTGCGCGGCCTTCGCGGAAATCCTTTTTATTCGGCGCGTCTACGATCGCCTGGCTCGCGGTATAAGCATGCACCGTATTCAAAATCGCTTTTTCGATGCCGAGCTTTTCATCGAGAATGGCAATGAGAGGACTGCCCGCGTTTGTCGTGCACGAGGCATTCGAACTGATTTCACATACTTTGAGTTTTTCCTCATTTACACCCATGAGCACCGTTTCGCCACGCGCGGTACTTCCGGGCTCGTCTTTCGCAGGCGCGGAAATCACCACCCGTTTCGCTCCCGCGTCCAGATGCACCTTCGCCTTTTGGTAGCTCGTAAATAGGCCGGTGGACTCGACAACCACGTCAATCGCCAAGTCTTTCCACGGAAGTTTGAGCGGTTCCTTCTCGCTCAAGAATTTTATTTTTTGGCCGCTGACCACAATCGCCGGAATTTTCTCGTCAACGGAAATTTCCAAATCGCTTTTTCCATATACGCTGTCATATTTCAAAAGGTACGCCATATTGCGCATGTCTCCCAATTCGTTCACCGCCACAACCTCAAGCTCCGGCCGCTCCGCCGCCACTTTCAAAAACGCCCGCCCGATCCTGCCAAGCCCATTGATCGCCACGCGTATCTTTCTTGATGCTTTTTTCATGTATCCATTATACCAATATCCTCATGACAGTCGAATGAAGAGCAGGCGCCGACCGAGATTTTATTGTCCGATGCTTACGCTGTCCCCCGCCTTCAGCTCATATCTTTTTACCGCGCCGGCGTTCACCTCGAGCGCGGTGTCAATCTGCTCCGGCGGGTAATAGATTTTGAGAGCCCACAACTGTTTCCCGGGTTCGGGAAGCAGATTTTCCGTTATGCCGATTACTTTACTGCCCCGAATCCAGACGATATCAATCGCAAACCGCATATCTTTCATCCAAAAACCGCTTTGAGTAGAACTCGGGAAAATAAAAAGCATCCCTCCATCTTCCGGCAAACCGCTCCGACCCGAAAGGCCGCGCGTCCGGGCGAGTATCGTGTCCGCGATTTCGGCGTTAAATTTCGCGCTGCCAATCGAGACGGACGCCGTACGGAGCCCCGAATTCGGACGGCTCACAAGAACATACGCGCCGAGAAATATTCCGGCGATGCAGAGAAGCAATAAAAAAAATATCCCCATGCGCCTAGACATGCTTTGCCAAAACGCTTCTATCCACATGTACAAAAAGCAAAAGGCCGATGAGCGACATCACGCCCGCGTAATCGAGCGCCGCGGTCGATCCGAACACCGTCCACAAGAATCCCCCGACCACGCCGGCAACAAGCGAGGAAAATCCTACCGCCATATTCATAAATCCCTGACCGGAAGCCAAAATATCCCGGCTTAAATGTTTGGCTGCAAACGAGCGCTCCACCCCATCCGTCGCCGCCGAGTAGAGACCCAAGAGGGCGAAAAGCAAAATAGTAAGAACCACATCGTGCGTACCCGCGAGCCCGAGATATGCGGCAAGCGAAGCCACGAATCCGCCCGCGATCACCTTCCCTTCCCCGATTTTGTCCGCAAGCTTTCCCAGCGGAACGGCTCCCAGGACGAAAGACAAGCTATAGACAAAATAAACGAGCGGCAAGCTTCCGCCGGGGAGCCCGACTTCCTTCGCCTTCAACAGCAGCAGGACAATCGGCAGCGTTCCCATGCCGAACACAAAAATCGAGCAGACAATAAAAATAAATCTCTTGTTCGTTTTAAAGAGCTTCGCATCCAGCCGGGGGGGAGCCAGTTTTGCGCTTTTAAGCGACGCCGCAGGGTCTTCGACGGAGACGAAACTCGCGATAGCGCCGAGGCCAACCACGAACGCCACCAGAAAAAGCGACCGATAACTGTTGTGCAAAATCGGGAGAAGTAAAAACGCGGAAAGCGGGCCGACCATCGAGCCGATGGTGTCGAACATCCGATGCAAACCGAAAGACTTGCCGTATTCGAATGGCTCAATGGATTCGGAAATCAAGGCGTCGCGCGGCGCATCCCGAAATCCTTTGCCGACGCGGTCGATAATCCGCAGGGAAAATACCTGCGAGAAACTCGTGACGAGCGCGAGGAACGGCCGGACGCCGACAGAGAGGGTATAGCCGAGCACAGCGGGCAATTTTCTTTTACCGATCCGATCAGAGAACCAGCCGGAAAAAACTTTGAGCGTGCTCGCAAGGGCGTCCGCCGACCCCTCCAGCACGCCGACCAAGAATGCCGGCGCGCCCAATACCGTCGTCAGAAATACCGGCATCACGGACTGCACCATCTCCGCCGAAAAATCGTTGAAAAAACTGACGAGTCCCAGAAAAAATACGTTGCGGTTGAAGCCGAATATCCGTTTATCCATACCGGAAGATTATAGCATTCGGCATTTTGGCTAACGGCGTTGCCGATTCGAAAAGTTACAACATACGAAATTGACATGCTGTCCTACGCGAGGTATCCTCTTCCGCAGCAAGCCGATGGAGTACACGTGTACACGCCGGAGGCCGGGCAGCAGCTCGCTGAAAACTGAACAAGCAGAAAACACTATGAACTCGCTAGAACTGGCAAAGCAAAAACTCACGCTCGCCCTCGATATTCCCGACTGGGATAAGGCGCGGGAGGTCGCAGGCAAGGTTCTCCCGCATGTGGGAAGAATAAAACTTGGCCCCGTTATCCTTGATACGAACGGCACGCCGCAAACGATTACGGCCATGCACCAAATCGGCGTCGATAACGTATTCGTTGACCTCAAGTATCACAATACGCCCGACGTCGTCGCGGCAGCGGTGGCCAGCTTGACTCGAATGAACGTGGGCATGATCAACGTCCACTGCTTGGGCGGCATCAAGATGATGTCGGGCGCAAAACGGGCAGCGGAAAATTCTTTTCATGAAAACCACCGAGGAGTAATCCAAAATCCCCTCATCATCGGAGTTACCATTCTCACGTCACAAGATCATGACGACCTCGTGAGCTTAGGCGTATTCCCCGATTTCACATTCAGTAAACCGGAGGAAGGAATCGCCTATAAAAAGGAGAAGATGGAAAAACTAGTCGTCTCGCTTGCGCAGGCGGCACAGAAAGCGGGTCTCGACGGCGTAGTTGCATCTGTTCATGAAGCTCCGCTGATCCGAGCGGCGTGCGGTCCGAATTTCCGGATCGTAACTCCCGGCATCAGGCCGGCCGGCGCGGACGTGGGAGATCAAAAGCGGCTGGATACTCCGCGAAATGCAATCGCGGCAGGGGCCGACGAACTTGTCGTGGGAAGCCCGATCTACAAAGAGCCGGACCCGGCGCGAGCAGCTATGCGAATACTAGAAGAAATCGCCGGCGCACTCGATGCCCGGGCGAAAACCGCAACGAAACAATAAAAGAGAAAGGAAACATATGGAAATCATGGCACGAGAAGAGGTTCTCGCCATTAACACCATCGAAGATCTACGCGAACTCACGTGGCGCGACATCGATCGGAACATCACCGAACAAGAAATAAGCCACATATTCAGATTGTGCGATTCGCTGTGGCTCCACTCCGGAAATCCGGCGGATCCGCACGCAGAACTTACATCTGGCAAATGCAGCAACGGATTCGTGGATACCTTGCGAGTCCTCTGCTACACGAATCTCTGCGAACTGCTCGCCTACCAGATGATCCAAAAAATCAACGGCGGCGCGCGTCATCTTGGGAAAGAGTGGGTCATCGGCTCCGACCATGCCGGAGCCGACTTCTCTCACGGCGTCGCCACCTGGCTGAACGCAAAACATGAGTTCACCGAAAAGGGGCCGAACAAGTCCCAGCTCTGGCAGCGGCTCACGATCGAACCCGACGAAGTGGTGATTCAAGCCGAGGAGCTTGTCACCACCACGACTACACTGAAGGCGGTGCGGGAAGGAATCCGCGCGGGGAACGCCAAACAACCGGTGCGGTTCGCTCCTTTCGTAGCCACGCTCGTGCATCGCTCGAAGGAATGTGAATTCGAAGGTTGGCCCATTAAATACCTCGTTCATTACGACATCGAGACCTGGGACGGCCCGGAGACATGCCCGCTCTGCAAACAAGGGTCGAAACGCCTCCGCCCGAAGACAGGCGGCAACTGGGCGGAACTTACAGCCAAAAAGTAACACTCAAAAAACACAACACGAGGAGCGCGCGGCCAAACCGAACGCTCCTTTTTATTTTCGCTGCAAGATTCTAAATTATTTACCCATGCGACGACCGTATGAGCGTAACTGTTTTATTTCGATTTTGAATGCTGTAAAGCATATGCCACGATACCGAACGCCACCGATACATTGAGCGATTCTTTTCCGTGGCCGGTACGTCGGGGATGGCGGGCGCTTCGAACCATCGTGCCGCGCATCGGAATTTCCAAGATCTCATCCGCCAACTTCAGAATCTCCGGTTGCACGCCCCCGATCTCCGAGCCAACAACGAGCGCGCGTTTCGAAACGCCGCCGCTTGATTTCGCCTTATAATAAAAAACTGAATTTTTTTGCTGTTCAATCGCAAGAATCTTAAAACCTTCGGCCCGGAGTTTTTTTACCACGCGGAGCGCGCTTTTCGCTTTCTCCCATGGCAGGTGGCGTTCCGCTCCGAGCGATACCTTCGCGAACTGGGGGATAAACTTGTTAAATCGATCTACGGGCGATGGCGTGAGGCCGCAGAGATAGATTTTCCCGATACCCGCGCCGTCCGCGGTGCGAAAAATCGAACCGACATTGTGGATACTGCGAACATTGTCCAAAACAACCACGAACTCATTTTGGGAATTATTTTTTTTCGTCATACAAAAAGGGCGGAGGCGCGAGGCCTCCGCCGTGAGCGTTTTCATCACGCTATGGCATGTTCCGAAGGGGCGGGAGTTTGCATAAAGTGCTGGAGAATGCACTCCGTGGTATATCCGCACCGAAAACATCCCATGATGTCGTTTGTGAACGGATGCACAACCGCCGGGTCGCCGCATTGGATGCATATATATGTATCATGCGGTCGCCATTTCCCCATCCAGTCGGGATCATCTGTTCGGATACTCTCGATCACTTTCCTCGGTATGCCTTTTCGGTTCAGTGGTGCTTTCATAAAACGGTAGGAACTGAAACCAGCATAGAACGGAGAAGGGAGATTGTCAAATATAAACTTGGCCGTTTATTTGGGCTTTTCCTGCATTTTTCTGCGCCTTTTCTCGAACGCTTCGCCGTGTTTTCCGTCCTCGCAGGTGCACTCAACGAGCAGCTGGCAATGTTTATGGCATCCCAGCGCTCCGCACGTTTTCGGGACATCGGAAATGCCGCGACATTCGCCCGTGCATACGTAGTGTTTCATAGTTTATATATATGTGCCCTTTTGCTAAGATTTTACCACAAAATCCCGAGCGCACTTGATTTTATAGAGACAAAGAAATATCCTGATCAGCGCACCTTCACATATTCCTAAACCCCGAATTCGAATACATATGAAAGAAAATATCCTGATGCTGATCACCTGGGCCATGCTCGTCGGTCTCGGCCTTATCTCAACGGCCGCGATGATTGCCGCCTGCTCCTCGATTATTGAGGGTCTCGGCAAGCAATGGAAGCCGCTATTCCCTACAACCAACATACTCCCGCTCCCTATCGAAGCACGAATCGAAGAAATCAAAGAAATCAGTAGAGTTTGCCCTTTATGCGGCGAACCCGCGACAGCGTTCACCGCGCTTTGCGAACAGCACGAACGAGTGCTCTCAAAATGAACGCGACATGACGAAGCCTTCTCCGTAACAACAATTTCGGACTCCACAAAGGAGTCCGAAATAATTTTTATGAGCACGCACGAGAACGACCTTCCGCTCACTCGGGTTTCGGAACATCAGCATCATCCAATTTTGCTGCGATGATGCCGGCTTCGTCCCATACTTTTAGGATAGACGCATGAGCGAAGCATAACCCGCTGGGTGCCGGTCCGATAAACAGCCGAAATTGCTTTCGCGTTCGCATAAGACGGGCATTTTGAAATGCTACCACCG
>CAYZZK010000012.1:0-13500 GCA_964483045.1 uncultured Candidatus Saccharibacteria bacterium | reverse complement strand
TACCAAAACAAAGAACAGTGAGAATAACTCCGAGGGAGATAGGGGGAGAATATCGGTTTGGTTTTGGATCGCATGGGTGGTGATAGCACTACTTATGATTTTCATTTACAAATCCCTCCTCGTTAAATTGATTGGCCTCACAGCTGCATATCTTTTGGCGGCGGTGATTTCTGCGAAAGCACTGCTTCGCTTGCAAAGGAAACAGAAAAAGAAAGAATCGAAGCCGGAGGTGAAGCCAGAAGAGAAGCCAGAGGAAAAACCAGAGCCAAAAATAGGATCAAGTTGGGCTGACGCATTTGACTTAGTCACCGGATTGGTCAACCCAAACGCGAAAAGCAATAATAAAAGGTGGTATTTCCTCGCCTGCGCGATGGTGATAACTTTCTTTATTGCTGTGTCGTATCCAGGTAAGGGCCTTCTATCTGGAGCTGTGAACAACATCAAAGAAGATGTCATTGGGCAGGCGAACGTGCAAAAGACAAAGAGCATTTGGCAAGAATTCCTCCATGGAGATCGGGACCAAAATATCGCGAAGCCGGTGGTACCCAAGCCGACTCCTGTAAAAGGATTCTGGAACTGGCTCGGCCAACTCGGCCGAACATGGTTCTGGTGGGAGGCCTTTTGGGCTTACCTCGCCATAATAATTCTTTACGCTCCGTTTGTGTGGCGGGAAGAGATTTTCGGAGCGTTCCACGCTGCGTGGGATGCTGTTTCCAAAAAGAAGCAGCAAAACGGGAGAGCTGTTGTTCCCTCGAGACGCGGTGGCGGAGAGTCGGGGCCAACGCTTGCGCAAGACATCGTGAAGTTTACGGCGATCGATCTTGCGATCGAAGCGATCCTCACGTTTGTCATGCACTTCTTTCGGAAAAGGGATAATCTTCCAAAACGAACTGAATAACTGAAAGGAGAACTGAATGAAGAAGATACTAAATGGAGCGCTTATCGCTCTTGTAACTGCGATCGCCTTGCGTATCCTGTTTACTGGCCTTGAAGTCAGTACGGGATTCGCATTGCTTTTCCTCATCTTCATGATGCAAATCATCGAAGACAGATACGCCAGCGGGCTTAGCGAAACGAGGCGATTGGTCCTAAAAACGATCCGGGTGGGAGGAGCGGTTGTGCTCTTTCTCACCCTGCGGTTTTTGGTAGGACAAGCGCTTAGCTTATACCCAAGCGAATCCCGGATTCTATGGAACAGGAGCTGGGGCGCCTTTGACCTCTTTTGGGGCAAGGCAGCACCGATTGTTCTGATTTGGGAAATCTTGTTCGCGATCGTTGCAGGCAAGCTCATGCTCCTCTGGGAGCAAAAAAAGAGAGGATGGACAGGACTTGTAAACACAATTTTTGTCGTGTCTCTCGCTATCGCGACAATGCAGATAGTGTTTCCAAAGACATGGGCTACGGTGCCGTCTCTTAACAACTGGGACACGGATGTCGCTACGACGGTTACCACAAACGGCGGCTGGCTCAAGACCATCAAGAAGGGCTTTGTGCCAAAAAGCTGGTCTAGCGATTCCGTCAAAACCAACCTCGTCGTTTACAAGGTATTCCTTGGAGAGACGAACGTGTTCATCCCGGACAGCGTTGACATCGCAAAGATCGAGATGGCAACCGACCGGTTCACCGGGTGGATAAACATCCCGGCAACGTGGAAGATGCCACAGTGGAGAGCCGATGCCAACAAGGGCGTGTTCGTACAGACATTTGGAGAAGACACGTCAACGTGGATTGCTCCGAATGAGACCCGAACTATACCTGCAGTCGCCTTTCGCTTAAAAGGCGAGGGAACTGTCACTCTCCGTGGGCGATAAGTTAGCACATTGAGTCGCGCGCAAAAAAAGCGCAAACAAAAAACCCCGACCGGGACAACTGGTCGGGGTTTTCTTTATTAAAGAATTTTTTCTCCAAAAAACTCAAAACCCCTCCGGCTGGAAGGGTTTTGGGAAAACATTTCTTTTAATACTAGCAAGCCACGTTTCCTGCGGCTGAGCCCGAGGTAACGGCTCCTCCGATAAGACTCGAAACTAGAAGCGGTAATCCTCGCGCGAAAAGCGCAGCCACAACGGCGATAGCCGCATAAATCAAAACATTGCTGGCAGACTTTACCTTCTCGGGGTCTCCTCCGGCGGTGAGATACTTATATGCAGCGACCAACGCAAAAATTGCTGCCAAAACGATCAGGAAGGTGAAAAACCAGCCGAAAATAACAAGGCAGATAAAGGTTCTGAAGGCGTTAAGATTTTGCAAGGCGGTCGGCGTCGGGGGAACTGTCGGCGGATTCTGCGCGAATGCCAACATCGGGGCAATGATCGAAGCGGGCAATGAGCCAATCAAAAAGTATGTAATCCTGTTTTTCATGTGTTCTTTTTGCTTTTTTTCGACCTTTCGGATAGCTCGGCTGTTTTCTAGCCGTAACTATACTATAGCATATACTATATGCCGGCCCTTGTTAATGTAAAGTGGGAGATGTGGAAAGCCCGGTCTTGGCAGCTGGAGATTTAACAAGCGGCAATATCGCCGCCACCAAAGAGTCTACTTACAAGCGTGGGGAATGCCTTGGCTACTAAAGCTACGGCAATCCCTGCCACGGCGTACAGCAAGGTTTTATTCGCTCTTTCTACCTTTTCCGAATTACCGCCAGAGGTTAAATAAAAATAAGCGCCAACCAGAAACATAACGGAAGAAATACTTATGAGGAACGTGAACATCCACCCAAAAATTGGGCAAAGTATTTTCTTATTAATATCCCCGCTGTTGTTGATAGTGATTTGAGCGTACACCGGCGAAACGGTCAGAAATCCTATCGCCCCCAAGATGCCAGCAATACAATTCCTTATAGTTTTTTTCATGCCCTTTATCTAAAGATTCCCTGAATGGCTGCGGCGACTCCTTTTGCCAAGAGTATGACGACGAAGCCAACGGCCGCATATAAAATCGTTTTTTTCCCCGTCGAGAATTTTTCCGGGTTTCCTGCGGCGGTTACCATATAAAACCCTCCTATGAGAACCATGATCCCTACAAGCGGCCCTCCAATAATAATCAGGAAGTCGGCCAGTTTTTCGACAACGCACGCAAAGCCGGTGGCGCCGGAAGTACATCTAAGATTTGCGAGCGGATTGGGCAGGGTAAAACTTTGTCCTATGGGCCCACCTTGTGCAAAAGCGGTTTTTACGATGCTCAAAAAATCAAAGACTTTTGCTGCCATGGTTTAATTATTGTATATAGTATAGCAAATTTTTGAAGGAGACATGAACAACATTGTCCACTTTAATCCTTAAACCCGCAAAGCGAATTTAGCTCACAGTGCAATTGAAACTAATGGGAATATAGCCCGTAAGGTTCAGAGTCGTAAGCAGAGTGGATACAAGCAAGTACGCCAAGAGGGTAATCAGGACCCCGATAAGCGTGCCGGTCAGTATTTTTTTCCCTTCGGAAATTTTGCCCGGATCCCCGGCCGATATAAGTATGAGTATCCCGCCCCACGCGAAAAGAACCGGCGCGCCGGCAAAAAGCGTGAGCGACATGCCGAAGACGATAAGATTTATGAGTGTGGCGATGAGGTCGCAGAGACTTAGGCAGGCGTTTGTGCTCGGCGTTGTCGTTGGCGGTAGTGGTAATCCATTTTGCTGCGGGCCTTGTGGCTGTTGAATCGTAATCGGCGCTGTGCACGAGACAATCGGTCCCCAAAATCCAGTCGGGAAGAGAGCCGGCGTATTATACGCGAAGCTCACAATCGGAAGCACAAACAGGATGACGGGCAAGGCGACGTATGGAAAGAGCTTTTGCATGCGAAAGCTATTGATATAATTGCTCCATTTTCGCTGTCGCGGTTTCGAGGGCAGCGCGCGCGGTGGATTTGCCGGTAAGAACTTCCTGAATCGCGTCGTTTAGCGCGGCATGTATCTCCTCATTATTGATGTGATACCACGATCGCGCTATGAGCGCCGAGGCGGCGAAAACGCTTGTATCCGGATCGCCGATTTTCTCCGCAATGAGCGCTTTGAGGGCGGGCGGATGCCCCGCGCTCGCGAGATAGCTCCTCGCCAATCCTTCATTTGTCGTGGCCTGTATCACAAAGTCCCACGCCCAAGTCGGAAGTTTGGTTTGTTTTGATACCGCGAGGGCGTAATAGTTGGCGTACGTTACGGGAACGCCGGACTCGCCCCCGATCTGCGGCAGAGGAGCCACGCCGATGTTTATGAAAGGACTTTTCTTTTTTATAACCGGTATCGCCGCCTGGTAATTGAAGAGCATTGCGGTGTTTCCGGCGCTGAAGCTGTCGATCGAGTTTTGTTGGTCGTCGTTCCAGGTGTAGGCGGTCGATGCCGAATTCGCGAATTGCAGATAGAAAGCGAAGGCATCTCCTCCGGCCTGGGTGCCGAAGGCGTCAACGAGGGCTTGCTCTCCGGCGTTAGTCGTGCGGGGAGTGTTTTGCATTGCGAGCGCAAGCAAAAGATCCACTCCGGCATCCACAGTTTTTTCGCTGCCGCCGATCGCCGCCGCCGCTCGTACGATTTGGCCGCGTTCATTTATCTGCGTCAGCTTCCTTATAAGAGCTTGAAACTCCGCCCATGTTTTCGGTGGATAGACTATCGCATTTTGGTCAAAAAGTTCTTTATTGTAGAGCAACGTGAGCGTATCTACATAGAGAGGGAGGGCGTACAATAAGTTCCCGGATACGACCATGTCTTGCCCCACGACTGCAGGGAACAAATTGTTCAGTTGCGCGAGATTGAACTGCTCTGGGTTTGCGGGAGACAGCTTTTCCACCTCCGCGGGGATGTCGTGATTTTTTATGTAAAATATATCCGGTCCGGCTCCGCCTGCGAGGGCATTTACGAGCGCCTCTTTGTAAGTTCCCGGATCGAACTGCTTGTATTCTATGCTCACGCCGGGGCGCAGGGCTGTATAGCCGTCTGCGATTGGCGCAAATACGTCTTTATTTTCGACGCCCCACACTTTGAGGGTGAATTGGGTTCCCGCCGCTCCGCCATAAATTGAATTCGAATAAATGAGATACCCGATAACCCCCAAAACCAGAACTATGACGCCCAAGAGTATATATTTTCTCGATATATTCATGTCTCTGTAGTGTAGAACGAAAAGAGTTCGCCAACAAGTTTGCGGCAATCCGCTTCAATTTAGAAAATACTACTCACTCAACTTGTTTTTTGAATACACTTAACGGCTCCTGCCTACCTCCGATCGGAATCACAGTTTTCGGGCAATAAATCCTATTTTCTAAATAATCACGGTGCCAGCTAATCTATCTCCCGTATTGACGTTCATGATTTTGACTCCCTGCGCCGATCTGCCGGTGGTGCGCACGGATTCCAGACTAGTCCGTATCATCTGCCCCTTCGCCGAAAGCGCGAAGATTTCGGTCTCGTCGTTAATGATGTGGGCCGAAATGATGTGGCCGGTTTTCGGGGTTATCTTTGCTGTTTTGATTCCCGACCCGCCCCTGCTTTGAAGGCGGTATTCCTTGAGGGGAGTTTGTTTGGCGAAGCCGTTCGCCATTACGACCAAAACCTTTGCGGTGGCCTCCTTGATCACGTCGAAGCCGGCGACCTCGTCGCCTTTTTTGAGCCGTATGCCGCGCACGCCGGCCGCCGCCCGCCCCATGGAGCGCGCCTGTGTTTCTTTGAAACGTATGGACTGTCCGAGGCGCGTGGTGAGGATCACTTCGTCTTTGCCGCCCGAGAGCCGGACCCATTTCAATACGTCGTCTTTTTTGAGTCGAATGCCGATGATTCCGGTTCGTCGGATGTTCGAAAAATCGGCGAGCGGAGTTTTTTTGATGACACCGGCTTTTGTAACCATTATCAGAAAGCCGTCCTGCTGTTTTTTGGGGTGATAGCTTACGATAGCGCTTACGTTTTCATCCGTCGGAAGTTCCAAAAAATTATGGATCGCTTTCCCTTTGGATATTCGGGACGCCTCCGGAATTTCGTAGACTTTCGTCTGGAAGACTCTCCCTTTGTCCGTAAAGAAAAGCAGGTTGTCATGCGTTTCGGCGTTGAAGAAATGGGCCAAGAAATCTTCTTCGGCCACGTCCGATCCGATGAGTCCTTTTCCGCCGCGCCGCTGGGATTTGAAAGTATCCGGCGGTAGGCGCTTGATATATCCTCCGGCGGAATAGGTGATCATCGCGTCCTCATTCGGGATGAGGTCTTCGTTGCTGAAGGCCTTAAGCGGAGTGGGCACCACTCTAGTACGCCGCGCATCGCCGTATTTTTCTTTGAGCCCGGCGAGTTCTTCTTTGATGATCTTCAAAATTCTTGCCGGGCTTTTTAAGATTAAGCCGAGCTCTTTTATAAGTTCGAGTTTTTCCTTAAGCTCGGCCTCGATTTTTTCCCGTTCGAGGGCGGCGAGCGTCTGGAGGCGCATCTCCAGAATCGCGGTGGCCTGGATATCCGACAGCGTGAAGTTTTTTACGAGATTTTTATGCGCATCGTCCCTGTCTTTCGATTTTTTAATTGTCGCGATGATCCGGTCGATGGCGCTCAAAGCAATGCTCAATCCCTTAAGTATGTGGGCGCGCTCTTCCGCTTTTCGCAGATCGAACTGCGTCCGTTTGCGGATCACTTCTTTTCTGTATTTTAGATATTCGGAAAGAATGTCTCTCACCGACAAAAGCTGCGGCTCGATGCCGTTTACGAGCGCAATCATATTGAGATGAAAATCCTTCTGGAGATCGCTGTGCTCGTATAATTGGTTCAGCACTTTCTGCGGCGGGGCGTCGTTCTTGAGCTCGATCACGATTCTCATGCCCTCGCGGTCGGATTCGTCCCGAATATCCCGGATGCCTTCCACTTTTTTGTTCTGGTGCAGTTCGGCGATTTGTTTTATAAGTTCGGACTTATTCACCTGGTAAGGGATTTCGGTGACCACGATGTCGAACTGGCGGTTGCTTTTTTTCTCCACGATTTCCGCTTTCGCCCGCGTGGTGATCCCGCCGCGGCCCGATGCGTAGCAGGCCTTAATCGCGTTTTCATCGAAGATGACTCCTCCGGTCGGGAAGTCGGGACCTTTGATGAATTTTGAGAGATCGTCGTTCGTCGCTTGCGTGTTGTCCGCCAAAAAAAGAATCGCATCCACCACTTCGCCCAAGTTGTGCGGGGGGATGTTGGTGGTCATGCCGACGGCGATTCCAACGCTGCCATTGAGGAGCAAATTCGGCAGCTTCGCGGGGAGTACTTTCGGCTCTTTGCGCGTAGCGTCGTAGTTGGGCTGCCAATCGACGGTCTCTTTTTCGATGTCAAAAAGCAGTTCTTCGGCGATTCTCGAAAGCCGGCTTTCGGTGTACCTCATCGCAGCGGCTCCGTCACCGTCGACATCCCCAAAGTTTCCCTGGCCCTGCACGAGCGGATAGCGCAGCGAAAAATCCTGGGCCATCCGGACTAACGTATCGTATATCGCCACATCTCCGTGAGGATGGTAGTTTCCCATCGTCGCCCCTACCACGTTCGCCGATTTTCTGTATTTGGCGAGGTGGGTGAGCCCGGTTTCCCACATAGTCCACAGCACCCGGCGGTGCACGGGTTTAAGGCCGTCCCGCACATCGGGAAGGGCGCGCGAGACGATGACGGACATCGCGTAATCCAGATACGATTCCTTCAGCTCTTTTGTGATTTCTCTGGGCTCAATGGTATCCATAGTATTAAAACTTCTGTCTCAAAAACTAAAATTTTGATTCTCGGTTTTACTTTTTAATTCGGCCGTATAACGTATTCCTTCTGCAGCTTAAATATACCGCCAAATGCGTCGGTGAACGCCTGGTAGGCGGATCCCATGCGCTCCAGGAACGTCGGGGAGGGATGCGCCGCTTTTTGTTGTGGAGCACCGGTTTGATCTTCGGCGACCGCGGAAGAAGTGTTAAGTGTTGCAAAAAGCGTATTAAAATACGCCAGCCATACATATATCACGATCACCATGGCGATGGAAGTGAAAAGGATTATCCACCTCATTTTTACGCCTTCGTCGGCTTTCCGCAACTTTTCTAGAAATCCGGACATTGTCATGAAATTAACTCTGCTGAAGGATAATTACTTTATTTTTTTCTTCGAGCAAATCCTTTTTCTTAAGTACTATTTTTTCCTGCGGTTCGGCTTTCTGCCCCATCGCCTTCAAGAATTCCGCCGGGCTCTTATAGAAGGAAGGAATTATTATTGCCGGCTCAAGCATTTTGGCGAGCTTCGCGGCGACTTCCGGTTCGAGGACGTCCCCGCCTCCGACGGGAAGGAAAAGAAGGTCGGGTTCATTCAGTTGTTCGATGGTTTCCGCCGACGGCTGCTTCGAAATCCGCCCTAAAAAGGCGATTTTTATCTCCTCCCACGTTACCAAATACATGGTTTTTATAAATTTCTCGGTGGACTCTTCCGGAACGGAAATGCCTTTTACCTCGATGCCTTTGATTTCATATTCGCCCGGAAATGAAATTTCGGATCGCTCTTCGGAAATGAGAGCACTTACCGGCGTGTGTGTTTTTAGTTCGAGATCGGCCTTAAGGCGATTATTTTCCGAGTCGATGAGGAGGGATATTTCCCCGCTTTGGACCCGGAATGACCCGCCGCCGAAGTATGTTATAACCATGGAAGTCCTCGCAGTATAGCAAAAATTTTCGTAAATTACGAGCCAAAAAACGCGGCCTGCCCGCGTCGCAGAACAGAATGTTACAATGGCAGAAACATGATAACTAAAAACAGCGGGCGTAACCAACGCAACCGCGCACTCTTTTTTATGTTTGGATTGGTGGCCGTATCGATTGCGCTCGGAGCGTACGCGGCGATTCTGTCTAGGCCCGCTCGGCTAAAAGAAGTGCAGCTTCTTAAAGTGGCAACTCCGGATATTCCCTGTAGCGTCGACGATAAAGTGGATTGTTACAGCGGCTATTATGATCGGCTGGTCCAAAATCTGGGATCGCAACAGGCCCTCTCGGACTTGGCGACGCGTTACGATTCCGATCCTCTTGTGCGGGAGCGGTGCCATACCTTCGCGCATGCGATCGGAAGATCGGCGGCCCGGAAATTGGGAAGCGTGGCGGACGCGTTTGCGGAAGGAAATAGTTTTTGCTGGGCGGGCTATTACCACGGAGTCATGGAATATCTGGTCGCAAAGGTGGGTAAGCAAAATATAGTGGCCCAAATCAAGGAGATTTGCGCTCCTCTTGCCGAAACGCGCGCGTATACCATGGACCACTATAATTGCGTGCATGGCCTGGGGCACGGCCTTATGGGAATTATGTATAACGATGTTCCCGAATCTCTTAAGGGCTGCGACGCCCTCGGGGATTCCCAGGAAAATTTTGTACGGACTTCTTGTTGGACAGGCGTGTTTATGCAAAATATCATCTCCGATCAGCAGGGAGATTCTACTCCGTATCTTCGTCGCGGAGACTATTATTATCCGTGCAATTCTATTGAGGAAAAATATCGGACAATATGCTACGCGATACAAACCTCATACATGTTGAAAGTCGCCAAGCAGGATGTCGCCAAAGTATTCGAAGCATGCGGAAAGCTGGAGCTTAGCTATAGGGATGTGTGCTACCAGGGCATAGGGCGGGACATATCCGGCGATACGATAAGCGACATAAAACAAACTCAAAAATTGTGCTCGCTTGGGGAAAATTCCGATGAGCAAGGAAACTGTTTTTACGGGGCCGCCAGGGATTTTTTAGCGTATTACCGCGATGCCTCTAAAGCGGAGAGTTTATGCAAGTCACTTCCTTTGGACGTGCAAGGAAAATGTTTTGAGGGAATTCGGGCATATGAGCCGTTTTTTCTTTGGTAAGCCATTGGCTTTATGGGCGGAGCAAATGCTTGCCTAAAATCCGATGCTCCTTTATAATCCCTACCTATGATTCAGGAAAATATTAATGTGGTAAAACCAGGTGCCGGGTTGGCCGATGTTTTGAAGAAAGAGTTCGCCATCAACAACTGGCCGAAAGAGGGCAGCGTCGTCGAGGCGACCCTCATAAAAAAACTTCCGCGGAAGGCATTTTTCGACCTGGGGAGGTTTTCCACCGGCATCGTATACGGCATCGAGATGATAAATGCCAGAGAAGCGATAAAAAATTTGAAAATCGGAGACCGCGTGTCTGCGAAGGTCGTGAGTCTGGATGGAGAAGGCGGTAATATCGAACTTTCGCTTGCAGAAGCGGGAAAGCAGAAGCTCTGGCAGCAGGCGAAGGAGCTTTTGGAGGCAGGCGAGATCATCAAGATAAAAATTATAGCGGTGAACGCCGGTGGGCTTATGACGAGTTTGCCGGGTTCGGAACTCAAGGCGTTTCTCCCGGTCTCCCAGCTTTCGCTTGATCATTATCCCCGCGTCGGAGAAGGCGACCGGCAAAAAATCGCCGACGAGCTCAAGAAGTTCATCGGGCAGGAACTTGAGGCGAAGATAATCGACGTGAATCCGAGAACGAACAAGATTATCGTCTCCGAGCGCGAGGTGCTCTCTGCCAACGTCAAAGAGCTGATCTCCAAATATCAAGTGGGGCAGACTGTCGAAGCCCTGGTTTCCGGCATTGCGGACTTCGGGGTGTTCGTCCGGTTCGTGGATAATCCCGAAATAGAGGGCATGATTCATATTTCGGAGCTAGATTATCGGCTTGTTGATAATCCCAAGGAACTGGTAAAAGTGAACGATCAAATCAAAGCTAAGATCGTGGATATCCGGGAAGGCAAAGTGTTTTTGTCGCTCAAAGCGCTTAAGTCCGATCCGTGGGAAAAAATCGAAGAGCAATATAAGTCAGGCCAGGAAGTTGCGGGCCAGGTATATAAACTCAACCCGTTTGGCGCAGTCATTAACTTAGAGGCCGGCATCCAAGGGCTCATCCACATTTCTGAATTCGGCGGGCAAGACGAAATGAAAGCCGGACTTGTGGCCGGAAATTCGTATACATTCGTAATCGACTCTATAAAGCCGGCGGAGAAGAGGATTATCTTGAAATTGAAGAAGTAATTCCTCGGCTATTTTTGTGCGCCGCATAGGCGATCTTAGCGGCTTTTTTGTGTTCGCCGACGAATATAGTTCCGCAAAAAAGGAGAGAGACTCATTATGTGTGAGGAAACTTTATGTATATAATTACGAAGTGAAACCTCCTACGCTTGTCGAAGTATGGGACTCGTTGCGAGCGACGGGAATGCTATGGAAGAAGCTATACCGCCTCCGTTTACTGCGCGACGTTCTTCTCCTTTCGATTGCCGGGGCCTCGATGTTCGCGCTCGCGGTCATCGCCAGAATGTATGTCGCCGAGCCGGATTTTCTGACTGTTGGGTATGCCGATAGATGGGGCGCGTTTTTCATAACCACTTGCTTTGCATTTTGGAACATCCTGGCATGGGTCGCATTCCGAATAATCCGTATTGCCGGCCCCTCGCGGAATCTTCTCGTTACAATATTTATCTTGTTTTTTATAGGGACAGCGTTGGTTTGCATTTTTACTCCACCGATTGTTTCTCCCGATCCTTACTGGAATTTATTGCTGGTGCACGGATGGACTCACTTCGGATATAATCCTTATACGACAACGCCGAATATGCTTGCCGGTGATTCTTGGGCGCTGTTTGTGAATCACGACGGAGATATTTCAATGCACCAGGGGCCTTTGTGGGTTTTGTTTCTGAGTATTCCAACCTTTTTTTCGGATTCTGCGCCAACCGCGTTCATTGTTTCCAAAATGTTTATGTTCGCGATACTTACTGCGTGCGGATTCATATTTTGGAAAATAATGGACCGCCATAAAATTCCAGAAGAGAAAAAATATCGACTTTTCGTTTTTCTCGCATGGAATTATTTTATTTTTCAGAATGTCTTAATCGATGGCCACAGCGACGTGCTTGTTATGTTCTCGATACTTTTTGCTTATCTGCTGCTCATGGACAAAAGATATGCTCCGAGTGCGCTCATGCTCGTTGCGGGTGGTTTCGTTAAATACGTGTCCTGGCCGCTTGTCATAATCCCTCTGTGGGAGCTTGTGCGGGAGAGGGGGTGGCGGCGCGCTCTTCCTTCTTTCGGCATATTTTTTCTTATCGTATCCGCTGCCGCCGCGTGCTTTGCGGCGCTTTTCGGTTTTGGATTCCTACAATCAAGCGGATTTCAGCACACACTCCAGGGAGGTTTTTATTCTTCCACGATGCTCGGCACTGCTTTTTTGATAAACAAGTTCGGCTTCTCATATTTCGGTGCCCGCCTGCTCGGTGCCGTGGCGGCGCTCGGTGCCATTCTCCTCTGCCTGCTGTTTCGGAAGCACCTCCTCGCTTTCACGGTGCCCTACCTTATTATTTTTTTGATCGGAACGGGATGGTTTTTCCCTTGGTACATGCTCTGGATATTCCCGCTTCTCTCTCTATGGATGCCCGAAGAGTTTCTCGTTGTCGTTAGCGTTTTATTAATCGAAATACTCTTGATTCCCCCTCTCTTCTCCTCGACGCTGTTTCTTGTGTTTCTCGTTGGTTGGGTTCTAATTAAATTAGCGAAGTGGGGAGCAGGCAAACGGCTGTCGGTTGTATAACTCCGCCAGTTTTTTATTCATCCACGCCAGGAAGCCGTGTGGGCATAAAGTGCTGGATTTACTTTAGAACTCGAGGAGTTTTTCCATATCCCCGAAATTGTCGTCCGAGCCCAGGACGACGCTCACGACGTAGCTATTTTCTCCCGATCCTGGAGTGAGGAGAACGAGATTCTTTTTCGCCCTCGGAGTTTCACCGGTTTTGCCGCCCAGAATTTTGAAGGGGAGGTTTTCTCCGAGCAGTTTGTTTGTGGTTTGAAGCGTGTGGTGGAGCGTTCCGGTAGCGGTTTTCAGATCAAACTCTTTTAACGAAAGGATGTGCAAAATATCCGGATAGTTTTTTGCTATCGTAATGGCGAGCTTGGCGAGATCTGCCGCGCTTGAGTAATTGGGCTCCGAGCCGTCGTCCGGGTCGAGGCCCGTCGGGTTAACATAGTGCGTACCGCCCAGCCCGACATCCAAAGCTTCCTGGTTCATCAATTCAACAAACCTGCCCGCTTCCATTTTGGAAGAGAGAGCGATTCCCGCATCATTGTCCGACTCGATGAGGAGGGGGTAAAGTATGTCCCCGATAAAAAATATCTGCCCGGGCAAAAGTTTTCCGGAACTTCCTTTTGTATCTGCGGCCTCCTGCGGGATGGTGATTTCTTCTGCCGGATCGTAATTGTTTACGGCGACGATCGCGGTCATGAGCTTCGTTATACTTGCGATTGGCAACCGCGCGGCAGGATTCCTTGCCGCAATAATATGTATATTTCCCGCGGCGTCGACTTCTTCAGATATGAACGATTTGGCCGAGATCGAGATCGGGGTGCTCGAGGTTGCGGTTGCTATCGGTGCGGCGATATCGGTCTCTGCAAATGCGCGCGTACCGGTAGCTTCAGCTGTTGCTACAGGAGCGGGAATAAGGGGCGGAAGCGAAGCGTCCGCCGGTCTGTTGGCGGAAAAATGATTTGCAAAAAAAACTCCGGACGCGAGAAGCA
>CAYZZK010000011.1:0-15122 GCA_964483045.1 uncultured Candidatus Saccharibacteria bacterium | reverse complement strand
GGACTTTGCCGCCGCGCCCAACGTTATAAGCCATCGCAATGCCAAACTCCTCGCACACAACTACTTCGGGCACCGGATCTCCGTCGGGCTTTCGATCGCCTCCGTTTGCGAACACCTGCGGGCGAATTTCACGAAGTTCAAAACAAACGCTCATATCGCTCGGATTTTCGGGATGCTTTGTAAGCATCACCCGATCCACACCTCGAATCGCTTCGATAATTTCTTTTCGCTCTGCTTCGGGCATAAAAACGTGCCCTTTCTTTTTCATAAGCCATTTATCATTGTTCAAAATCACCACCAATTCGTCGCCCAAGGCACTCGCTTCTTGAATCATGCGGATGTGGCCGATGTGAATCGGATCGAATCCTCCGCTCACGGCGACGACAACTTTTCCTTCTTTTGTCTGCTTTTTAGTCATGTTATTTAGCCGGAAAAAATGGTATTAATAGGATACGAACAATGTTCGACAAAATCAAATCTCTTCTCTTCGAAAATACGTCCATTCGCCAAACGGTGGCCAAAAACGTTTTTTGGTTGAGCGTTTCTAATTTCGGCGGCCGGTTTTTGCGCGCGGCGATCATCATATACGGCGCGCGGGTTTTGGGCACCACCGAATGGGGAATTTTTTCATACGCGATCTCGCTCGTCACGTTCATTACGGTTTTCGTGGACGCAGGCGTGAGCCAGATTTTGGTCAGGGAATTTTCGAAATTGGCTGACCCCGTCCGGCAGCGGAAGGTTATTTCGACGTCTTTTATTCTCAAGATGACGCTCATTTGCATCGGCGTGCTCGCAATTATCTGGCTCGGCCCGTTCCTTACGAGCATCGAGGGAGTGAAAGCTATCCTTCCGATTGCCGCATTCATATTCGCGTTCGATAACGTTCGGGAATTCGGCTTTTCGATCGTGCGAGCCGCCGAAAAGATGCAGCTCGAAACCGGCCTCTACCTGCTTACGAATCTCGCCATCATCGTTTTTGGATTCATATTTCTCCGGCTCTCTTCAACCGTCGGCGCATTTACCTTCGCATATGCGCTCGGCACCGCGGTGGGAATGGCCGCCACACTATACACCATCCGAGGCAAGTTGACGGGGCTTTTTTCCAATTTCGAGTTTCCGATTCTCCGATCCATCCTCTCCTCCGGTTGGCCTCTTGCGATCTCGGCGGTATTGGGAATGCTCATGATCAACACGGACATACTTCTGATTGGTTTCTTTCAGTCCGCGAATGACGTGGGCCTATACTCCGCCGCACAGCGGATAGTGCAGCTCCTCTATATCCTGCCGGCAGTAATCAACGTGAGTCTCCTGCCCTCCTTTTCTCGGCTCGCAAACAAGGAGAACGAAAAACTGCGGGGCATACTGGAGCTTATCGTATCGTTCACTTTCCTGATCGCAATCCCGATCGCTGTGGGCGGAATCCTGCTCGGAGGACAGATTATAGAATTCGTTTTTGGAAGCTCATATGTGGGTGGCACCTCTTCATTTCAAGTACTGCTGCTCACGATCCTCATAGATTTTCCCGTTGTGATATTAACCAATGTCGCTTTCGCATACGGCAAGCAAAAAAGTCTCATGATATATTCCGGGATCGGCGGGCTCTCCAATGTCATTCTCGACTTGATCCTGATTCCGCGTTTCGGCATACTCGGCTCGGCGTGGGCAACTCTTTTCGCGCAGGCCATAAGCGTCGCGTACCTCTGGAAAGTGGTGCGCGGCGTAAGCCGTCCCAAAATTCTTCCCCACCTTAGGAAAATTATCCTCGCGACGGTTTGCATGGCAGTTGCGGTCATACTGGTCGCTCTCACGGGAGCGCACGTAATTGCGGCAGTTCTCGCCGGAATGGCGGTTTACGCAGGAATGCTTTTCCTACTCAAAGAGCCGCTCCTCCAAGAAATAAAAAACGTTGGCGGCGTAGTTTAGTTCTTTGAGCGCTGGCGGAGACGCTTGCTCGGCATCCGCAAGCAGATATTTTCACCAAGCTCGCCTACTTCACTACTCTGCGCTTCAAGCGCGCAAGCGATTGATGCGCCGCGCGCCGTACGAACTCCGGCAAAAACGAGTACGCATACTGCACATAATTGAGCGCGAGCGCGGCGAGGTAGCCCGGATATTTTCCCTTGTATCGTCGCATGATCATAAGCGACGCCTTGAGATGCGGCCGCATTTTTGTAATTGAAGTATTCTGCGCTCCAATCGTGTAATAAGAAAAATACTCCGGGAAATTATAGAGCTTTCCGGCAAGCCCCATCTTAAGCCAAAAATCCCGGTCTCCCGAATAACGGGTGGTCTCGTCATACCATCCCGCTTTTGCCCCGATATGCTTCCGGAACAGCGTCGTGCTGTTCGCCATCGGGTTCGAAAAAAGCATATACTTCCTAATTTCTTCGTCTGTTTCCGGTTTCAAATAGCGATATAATTCCTTCCCCGAAAGATCCACCACGACGATTCCCCCGCCGCAGCCAACGTAGTCTGAATTTTTTTTCAAGAAGTCCATTTGTTTCTTGAGCTTGTCTGGATCAAGCCACGGATCGTCATCATCGATCATTGCGATAAATTCTCCGCGGGCGATTCGAAATGCGCGATTGTAGTTTTTCGATATGCCTTCGTTTGTCGCATTTCGGATATAGACAATTCGGGACCTGCCCGACTCGCCCACGCCCTCGTGGCGGACGGGTTCTTTCTTTTGATAATCTTCGATAACTCGCGACGTATTATCAGTCGAGCCGTCATCGGCAACGATAAGCTCCCAATCCGCAAAACTTTGCGCCCAGACGGATCCGATCGCTTTTCCGATAAGCCCCGCGCGATTCCACGTTGCCATCACGATCGTAACTTTGGGATCGGCCATAATCCAGAAATAATAGCAGATATGACAGGATTTGACAAAGTTAAAGTTTTATATGACAATATCCGCAGTTCGTACAAACCTTTAAAACACAGAAAACCTCAACCGAAAGTGATTCGATATGAACAATGAAACGAGTGAAACGATTCAAAGATGGCCGGGAGAGATATCAACGCTCTCCGGCGGAACCAGAACCTCAATAACAGGACTCGACCGCCCATGGCAGAAAGAAATGGTGATCGATAGAAGCATATGCCCCTTTTGCAGGGAAGAGCAGCCGGGTGCTGATCGTTCTTACATTGTGAGCGTTCACGACTACAAAGAGGCCGGGGCGTGGAAGGTGCGAAGGAACAGAATGACTCCCTTCCCCTACCATCGTCTCATTCTGCCTCTTGAGTGCTACGAGAGCGAAGAAACTTTATGGTACCTGGGAGGCGAGCGGAAGATTACGGGCGCGCTCTACGCTGCGGGCGATGTGATGCATAGCGAAGATTTTCCCTGTGAGCACGTCTTCTTCTATGTTCATGTCGGGTATTCTGCGGGACAAAGATGGGGCCATGAACATTGGCACTTCGTTGAGCCGCCCACGAGTCCGACTCTAGGAAAATCGGACCTTGATGAACTCGCAGACCGAAAAGAACTCGTTGTTTTTAGCGATCGCGGATTCACTGTTGTAGCCGGCGGGTGTCGCGCCGGACAGTGCTATATCCTGCCCAACGATGAATGCTCGAAAATGGCTTTCGCTGCACAAATGGACATACTCGCGGCAAACATTCACCGCCTCCTGGGTCTCTTCAACCGGAAATTCAATAGTGCGCAGGAATTGAAGCCCGATTTCGAGATTTTCGTCCGATTCAGCGATGGAAACTTGATCTACGCCAAGTATATCCCGATCCTCAACATGTGGGGCGGATCGGAATACGCGGCAATCGACGAGCTCACGCCGTTCGTCCTGCCGTGGCCTCACGAAGCCACGGTCCGGCATCTCTTGAGCTGAAATAGCTCGAATAACATCAACGCCGCGGAAGTCTCAAAAGACAACCGCGGCGCTTTTTTTGGCTCACGTTTCTACGATCTATTTTCTACTTTCTGTCCTCTTCAGATAATCCTCCACTTTCCTATACCGTTCCATTGTACCGATGTCCTGTAAAAAATCCGCGCATTCGTAACCATAGAGCTCCTCCCCCGCTGCAAGCGCCTTCGGGAGAACTTCCCGATCGAGATCAGATTGTTTTCCTGCAGGAATGTAATCCAATATTTTTTTTCGGAATACGAAAAGCGCGTCCATCGTGCGGAAATTTTCCGGCAACGCGGGATACGCGTGCGGCTTCGGATAAATTTTGAGGAACTTAAGCGATTCGTCCACTTCCGCCACATCGGAATCTGCCGGGTGGTCATTTTTTCCGACGATCATCATGCCAAGCGCATCCGCGGGCTTCTTTTGAAACGCCTCGCCCATTTTAGAATAGTCAACAACGCTGAACATATCGCCGTATAGTACAAAAAATGTTTCGCCAAGCTGCCGCTCAAACCCTTTCACTCCGCCCGCGGTTCCCAAAATCTTCCCCTCGACGTGATAGATAATCTTGACGCCCCATTTTGATCCATCACGGAAATAATCCGTGATCACCGTCGGCAAGTAATGCACGTTTATGAGAAATTCCAACACGCCATGCTTTTTGAGCTGCAAAATGTGGTGTTCCAAAAGCGGCTTCCCGGCAAAAGGCACCATCACTTTTGGAATGTTGTCAGTGAGCGGCCGGAGACGCGTCCCCAAACCAGCAGATAAGATAACAGCCTGATGAATTTTTAACATGTAACTTTTAACTAATAACGAAAATAAAATTTATAACAACTAAACACCATTCAATTTCTTTTTAAAACCACTGCATTGACGAGAAATATTTACTAAATCATTAAATAACTTATCTGCGACCTGCCTTGAAATATATCCACCGCGCGCCAAAGCATCAATAGCTGCAACCGTTTCATATATTGACCCTACGGCAATATTAAAAAACCTGTTAAAATCCTTGTCGGTTCCACGTCCGCTTCCCTCAGCAATGTTTAGCACTATAGATAACGAGGAACGAGTAATTTGATCTCCGAGCGAATAGCGCATTTCTGGAGACATTTTTTTTACTAAACTAAGAATTTCCTGAAAAAATTTCTGAGCGTCGTTATAAACTGGCCAATCCAAAAATCTAAATAATTTCTTTTCGCCCATCTGTTCTGTGTCAAAAGTTATTAGTTACCAGTTATTGGTTGCTTGTTGTCCAGCTGTTTAAAATAATCCTTAAAATACTCTGTCATTAAATGAAGTATCGCCCCGTGCACGCTCTCAACCACGCCATACTGCCCTTTTTCGGTTTTCACCAAAACTTTTGCATCAGCCAATTGATTCAGTTGTCCTCCATCGAAACCAGAGAGGCCGATCACCGGAACATGCCGCTTTTTGGCAAGCTCGACCGCCTGAATGACGTTCGGCGAATTGCCGGAGCTTGATATCGCGATCACGATGTCCGAATCCTGCAAATAATTCTTGAGCGGCCCGGCAAAAACCATGTCGTAGCCAACATCGTTCGCCCACGCGGTAAGCTCCTCTTCGGTCGTAGGCACTCGGATCGCCTGAAAGCGTTTTCGATCCCCACCCAAGTCATGGCCGAATACGGTTTTGTTAAAATCCGCCACCCAATGCGTCGCAAGCGCGAGCGAACCTCCGTTGCCAAAGATGTACACCCGCCCGTCGCGCTCGTAGACACCCTGCAAAATATTCAAAGCGTGAGCAATTTCGTCGTGCGGCAGCGCCTTGAGCGCCTCTTCAACCTTCCGTGAAAAATTTTGGATATAGTCCTGCATGCGCCTAATTAAAACACAAGCGCGCGAAAACGGCGAGATCCCATGCACGTAATAAATTTCTCTTTCGAAGCTAACATAAGTCAATAAAAAGTTCCCTCGCAGAGATGCAAGGGAACTTGTTCGGACTAACTAATCAATCATAGGCGACATCTACCTGGAAAAGTGACCCGTCTCTCTCGCGCACGAGAAAACCCGTTCGGTCAATCAAGATCCCGCCCTGAACAATCTCTTTTGGGTAAATCGAGTTAGGCGTTACTCTTCCCCGGAAAAATGTGTAGGGAGTCTCGCTCTCCACAATTTTCAAAAGTGCTATTTCGGCGCACTTGTCTATCCAAAATCCATTTTTCAGATCGCTCCATGTAGTAATCTGAACGAACATCGGCATTTCATGAAGTTTGAGGCGATCAAGCTCCCAAAGGAGAGGGCCTTGAACAAACTTCCAAAACGGGACGACGAACCGATCGCCAAGAAAAACTGGCTTCATGCGACACCTCCATTCTATGTTATAAAACTGCCATGGACGACGCTCGCACTACAAACGCGCCCAAATAAAGAATAGCAGAAAATTGACGCAGTTATCAATACCTTCGCATACGAACATGCGACAAAAAACTCTTCCACTTTTAAGATTCGAAGTTTGAGGTTGTAGATACTTCGTCCCCATTGTACAAAACCTCCGCCCCCGACTGAACGAACGCCACTGGTATCTCCTGAAATTCGGTGAGGTTATTTTTCCGCGCGACATCCCACACTGTTTTCCGAATCGCCTCTTTCTTCTCGAGCGGAACAATAAACATCACACATCCCCCGCCGCCCGCGCCAAGCACTTTTCCGCCCCACGCGCCCTCGGCCATTCCGGCTTCATATAAACTATCAATTACGGAGCTGGATATGCCGGATGCCAGCCCTTTCTTCTTGAGCCAACCCTGGTGCAATAAGTCTCCAAGCCGCTTGAAGTCGCCCTTTACCAATCCTGATTTGAAATCCGGCACCATCGCCGCCATTTCTTTGAGCGTTCCGCTGGTTTTGTCTATATTGCTTTTCTGTTCGGTGAGCACGCTCGACGCATGCCGCGTAATCCCCGTATAAAACACCAGCAAATGCTCTTCAAGTTCCAGCCGCTTTTTAAAATCGATCAAAACCGGCTCTACCGTAACCGATCCGTCTGTATTAAACGTAAACACGTTGAACCCTCCGAACGCCGCGGCGTATTGATCCTGCTTCCCGATCGGCTCGCCCAATAATTCTATTTCCAATCTGCTTGCCGCCTCCGCCGCTTCCCGCTTATCAATTTTATTTCCCTTGTACGCGTGAAGCGCCTTCATAAGCGCAACCGAAAAACTTGAGGACGATCCAATTCCCGTTTTTGCCGGAAGCGACGCGAATGACGCAATCTCCAGTCCCTTCTCGATTCCAAGGTCCATAAGCGCCGCCTTGATGCGCGTATGCTGGAGCTTCGAAGGATGGTCAACGGTTTCCGAAATCGAATATCGTGCGGAAATTTTGTCTATAAGCGGCGTCCGGTTCACGACCACATACACATACTTATCTATCGCGCTCGAAATCACCGCGCCCCCGTGTTTGCGATAAAAATCGGGCTGGTCTGTCCCACCCCCCACAAAGCTGATCCGCATTGGTGCACGAACTACAATCATGAAGTAGATAGTAGAATAGCGGGAACAAGTAGTCAATTAAAACTTCCTACGTGTAATCTTTTATCCGTGAATAATTTTCAATAACTTTGGGTGCAAACGAGGATTTGCGGCGATCATGGTCTTGTCTTTAAGATGCCAGGCCCTACCCTCTACATTAGTTACCTTGCAACCGGCTTCTTTAAGAAGCAAATACGAAGCGGCGTAATCCCAAACACCGCCGCTTAGAGATACAAGCCAATCTCTTCTGCCGTCAGCTACATACATGGAATTTACTCCGCCAGAGCCGAAAGCACTCACCCAGCAGGATTCTTTTTTACTATGTTGCAAAATTTTCCCCAAAATTTTTATTTTGCTTTCTGCCATTTTGACGGGCATAATACCCCAACTATGAGTCCAGTCTTTGGTATCAGAACAACGAACTTTCTTATCATTTCGATAAGTCCCATTATCTTTTTTTGCAAAAAACAATTCATCGCTACAAGGATTATACATACTTGCGATTTCAATTCTATTCCTCCTAGCCAACGCGATCATAACTGCAAAAAGAGGAGTTCTAGTCGAAAAATTCCTTGTGCCATCAAGTGGATCAACTATCCAAACATATTCTGAGCTTGCTTTATACTCCCCGGTTTCTTCGGAAATAATGCCGTGTTTTGGATATTTCCTTTTTATCGCATCAATTATTATTTTATTTGCAACCAAATCTGCCTCCGTTACGACATCTGCAATATCGGCTTTTGTGTACTTAACACCGATTTTCCCAAATCTTTCGAGAACCGCGCGCCCTGCTTTTTTAGTTATATTTTTCAAAAAACTTTCCATTACATAAATACTCCTTCATACCACTCCGCGTAATCTCGAATTGATTTCTCAATTCCATACTTTGGCCTCCAGCCGAGTTTTTTTAATTTTGAAATATTGGAGACCGCGTGCCGCGTATCAGTACGACGGAAACCATTGATAATAATCTCGGATGGAAGGCGGCGAAAAACTATGGAAAACATTTTGCCTAGTGACCAAGGACTCATGACCTCCCGGACCTTCTCTGCCAGTTCCAAAACTGCATATGCCCTCCCACCGCCAACGTTATAAATTTCAAAATCGGCTTTTTTGTTTTTTAAAACCAAAAGATTTGCAGTGACGACGTCTTCGATATTTACGAAGTCGCGCTTCTGTTTGCCGTCCTCGAAAACCGAAATCGGCTTTCCGGCGAGTGCCTGCGTGACAAAAATCCGGAGCGCGCCGGAATATAAATTATGCGGCGACTGCCGCGGACCCTGCACAATTGAATACCTCAAAATCGTTGTCGGTATGCCATACGTTTTTCCGAAGCGGAGCGCGAGTCGTTCAATCGCCTCTTTTGAAAGGCCGTATGAATTTGTTGGCATGAGCGGCTGATCTTCTTCAAACGGGAAAAACTTTGCTGGTTTTTTATGCGAGCAGAGAATATCGAACTGCTTCCGTTTAAACTGTTCGAGCGTTCTAAGTTCGGGATAAAAAAACTGCCGATTGTGCACGCATTGATATTTGCCATCCCCATAAACGAACTGCGAGCTTGCGATTACGATTTTTTTAAGCGGCAGTTTTTTCTCCGCCGCCACTTCATAGAGAAGCGACGTCCCGACCACATTCGTATGAAAAAATGTGCTGAAATCCGGCCGTTGATCCTGATATGCGGCAAAGTGATACACATAGCTCACGTCTTTGAGCGCGCGCAGCCAATCAGCTTTTTTCCGAACATCCCCGCGCATCAGCTCGTACCCTTTCCTCGCGAGATAGCTGGGCCATCGGCCGCGGTGCACTGCCTTCTGAAGATTGTCCAGAATCCTGATTTTGTATCCCTTTTTTGCCAGCGCGTCGGCGGTGTGGCTCCCGATGAAACCCGCCCCGCCGGCTATAAGTATCTTTTCTTTAGTCATTAGTTGTTAGTCAAAAGTTAAGGTTATAAGTTAAAAGTTATCAGTTTAAAGTCGTTTCAGCAAAAGACGATGCTTCATCCTGCTTACCAGGGCGAAACTGTATTGGAGAATTTTTGCGGGAAGCAACAGCACAAGTAAGCGCCAGAGGAACGGCATATCTTCCCGACGCTCAAGCGCCTTATTTTTGTCCCCGACCGCCAGATACGCAAGCGCCCGTTTTTTTCGAAAGCTCTTCAGTACATTTTCGAAATCATACTTTTCGCGTTCTGTTTTGCTCAACTGCCCGCCGAGGCGCGAGAAGATAAAAAGATTCTTCTCCTTCATCTCCGGCTCGCTCGAAAGCGATGAAAGGTTCCCGGCCTTCCGCACCCGGTAATGTGCAAGCGGCTTATCGAGATATAAAAACTTCACATCGGCATGCGCCCAGCGCAGCCACAAGTCCCAATCCTCCGAGCGGCGAAGTGACTCATCGAACATGCCGTATTTCTCGAAGACATCCCGATGCGCCATCACCGCCAGCGGATTTATAAACTGACGATGTAAAAGCTCGCCGAAAATATCGCCGGAAGGATAGTGATAACGATGATGGTAAAACTTTCTGGGTTCGGTTTCTCTAAAGTGCAGAAGATCGGAATAACAAACGCCGAACTCCGGATTTTGTTCCAGTGCCCGAACCTGTTCCCCGACCTTATCGGAAAGAAATAAATCATCGGCGTCCAAAAACGCGATATACGCTCCTTTGGATTTTTTGATTCCCGCGTTCCGCGATGCGGCGAGCCCCTTGTTCTCCTGATACACGTAAACGATCTTGCCGGTCGAAATATACGGCTCCAGGATTTTTTTCGTCCCGTCTTTCGAGCCGTCATCCACCACGATCACCTCGATATTCGGATACGTTTGGGCAATAGCGGAATCAAGCGCTTCTTTGATATATTTTTCCGCGTTGTAAGCAGGGATGATGATTGAGACTAATTTCATAAAAACGTATAGGTCATAATAAGAACGTGCGACAATAACTTATAACTTCAAACCGATAGAACTGAACAAGTCCTTGAATCTCCTTTCATATGTATGATCGCGGAACGTGCGAGCGTATCCCGCCGCGGCGATTTTCTCGCGTTCATCGTCGCGGATAAGATACCGCCTCGCCTTCTCTATCAGATTGGCCACGGAATCGTAAAATATCATCTCTTTTTCTTCTGTGTAATAATCCCCCAAATCGGCAGACCGACCGGAGATGACAAACGCGCGACAACCAGCAAGTTCAAAAGGACGCGCGTGCGTATGGGGTATCGAAAAATTGCGCCATGCGCGGAAGTTATCCGCGAGATGAAAATCGGGCACCACTTTGTCGATCGATTTCTTTAAAAATAGCCGCGCGAGCACGCGGGGCGAGAAGCGGCTCGGCCGCTCGTTTAAATTCAAGCAAATCTTGCTCCGGGCGAAAAGAGAAAGCGCTTCGTCCTGCGAAATTTTGCCGTTCGGCCAGCCGAAGCCGAATGCTTGAACCCGGACGCCCGCCCTTCCCAGCGCCTGAATAACCTGTTCGCGCTGCGGCTTCCACTGGCCCACGAAACTGGCATCGATGTCTTTTTTGAGGTCGAGCGGCTTATAAATTTTGGCATTGCACGCCCACTGCGAACGAATGATATTTGTAAAACCCGTGGCACGATACCATTCGACCGCTTTCGAATACGTGGTAACCACCGCGTGAAAATATGGCGGCCAGTGCCGTGAGTAATTCCAGAAACGCCAGTAATCATCGGCGAACCAAGCCACGGTCTTAGTTTTTGTCTGCTCTTTAACTTGCTGAAGCATATCCGGGTCCAACTCGTCTGTATACATAAATGCAAAAAAGAGATCCGGTTTTTCCTTTTTGACCAGTTCAAACAAACGCTCATTAAACTTTTGCTTCCCGATTTTTAGAATTTCATCGTATGGAAATTCAATAACTTTAACGCCCGGCATATGCGCGAGCGCCGAATAAAAATTAACATATTCGAAACTCAATGCCCGCTTTGGGTCATAATTTTCCTTCTGAAGGCCGGTGTATAAAATTTTGAGTGGCATCTTTAAATTATGCGCTACGGAAGCTCAAAAGCCAAAGGAGGTAATATCTCCAGCCCCTTTTGAGCTTGCTCGACCAAGCTATTTTTTGTGCTTCGATAAAACTTCCTTGAGTTCCCCCAAAGGAATTGCTGTAGTGCCTTCCATGCCCACCACAATCCCAGCCGCGTAATTAGCTAGTTCCGCCGCTTCGGCAAGCGTAGCTCCGCTTGAGCGCATCAACGCGAGCGCCGCAAGCACCGTATCTCCTGCGCCGGTCACATCGTAAACTCGAACCGCTCGCGTGGGAATATGCGAAATCGTACCGCTTTTTTTGTCGAACGTTGTAATGCCATACTCCCCGCGGGTAAGCACCACCGAAGATTTAAAAATTTCCGCGAGTTTCTCCACTGCCCGCGCGGCCGTCCGATCGGAATCCGCGCTTATCCCAGTAAGGACGTACCCTTCCTTGAGATTTAAGGCGACTGCCTCAACATTTTTAAAAAGAACTGCGCCCAACGGCTTCATTCCCGCGATCACATTATGGTTGCCGAAATGCTTTTTTATGAATTCTATGATTTTCGGCGTTATGCACCCTTTAGTGTAATCGGAAATAACCGCGCAATCGACGTTTTTAATCTGCTTTAAAACCTCGAATATCTTTTCTTGGGTGGCCTTAGAAATTTTGGCTGTGCTTTCCCGATCCATCCGCAATAGCTGATGGCGCTTCGCCACCGCTCGCGCCTTGACGGCGGTTGGGCGCCCTTCCTCCGCTACAAGGCGCGCTTCAATTCCTAACGCACGGCACATATCTCTAATTATTTTGGCTTCCGCGTCCGCGCCAACCACTCCCACCAGAACCACTTTGCCGCCGAGCGAAGCAGCATTCGCGGCCACATTGCCTGCCCCGCCCAACACATACTCCCGGGAACGCTCCATGATCACGGGCACCGGCGCTTCGGGAGAAATCCGCTCCACATCGCCGCGAATGTAGAGGTCAAGCATCACGTCGCCATAAACGAGAATTTTCTTGCCTTTAAATTTGTTTACAAATTCTTTTAAATCAGTCATAAGTTATTAGTTTCAAGTTATTTGTTCAAGTTCGCGTCCACAAACTCGCACCACGCGTGAAGGATAAGCTCATGAATTTCCTGAATTCGCGCGGTCTCCACCGACGGAACGGCGATAACCACATCCGCGCGGTCGCGTAAATATACTCCGTTTTCGCCCGTAAGCACAATCGACTTCAATTCTTTCCGCTTTGCCACCTCTAGAGCAGAGAGGACATTCGCCGATTTGCCGCTTGTGGTAAATGCAACAAGCACATCCCCACGCGACCCAAGCGCTTGAAGCTGGCGCGCGAATATGTCGCTGAAATTATAATCGTTGCCAATCGCGGTCACCGTGGCAAGCTCCGAAACAAGCGACACTGCCCTAAGCGGCCTCCGGTCTTCTTTGTAGCGGCACAGCCACTCACCCGTAAGATGCGCCGCCTCCGCGGCAGAACCCCCATTTCCGCAGGCGAACATTGTTCGGTCTTTTTGAGCCACCTCAAGCAACATCCGAGCGGACTTTTGAACCTCTTCCAAAATCATTCCGGCACTCTTTTTAAGCATTTCGCCGCTCCGGCGAAACGCGCCCTGAATAATATCCTGATCTTCCATCGTAATTAAAACTATCACAAACAGAAGGGAGAGTCTACGTAAAAACTTTGCGCAACAGCGAAAAGCAATCTACAATTAAAACAACAAAAATGCGCCACCCAAAGATTAAAAAGCTTGCCGAAATACAAAAGATATCCGCGCGCGCGCGGAAAAAAGGGCTCACCGTCGTGACCACAAACGGCACGTTCGACATTGTTCACGTTGGACACGTCCGGAATCTGCAAGCAGCCAAATCTTACGGGGATATTCTTATTGTGGGAATAAATTCCGACGCCTCGGTCAAGAAATATAAAGGCGCGAGCCGCCCCGTGATACCCGCCGAAGAGCGCGCGGAAGTCGTCGCCTCCCTCGAACCGGTGGACTACGTTTTCATGTTCGAAACCGAAACCGCGATTCCGTGGCTAAAAAAGATAAAGCCCCATAAACACATAAAAGGCGCCGACCGAAAACCTGAACAAATTCCCGAGTGGGAAACGCTCAAAAAAATGGACTCCGAGCTCATATGCGTCCCCTATCACAAAGGCAAATCCACGACAAATATCATCTCTAAGATCAAGAGTCTCTAAACGGCGACCTTCTTTCAACTACCGCCCCGCACACAGTTCTTCGATAGTAGAGTTTTTCGGCATCTCCACAATCCCATTGTGATATCGGGCTAATTCTTGACATCAAATATAACTTGCAATAATCTCTCCGTGGATGCGGGAAACAGTATCCTTGTGGAAGGTTCGATGCCGTCATCTGCGCAACCCTCGGGTTTCAACGCTTATGCTGGACAGAGAGATGTTGTAGTCAAACAACATAGTGGGTTCGAATCCCTATTACTGGTCCTGCGATAGTACTTTGAACGTAGAATAGGCGGGAGGCTCCGACGTTTCTCTTCCGGGGGAAATATCAGCCGAAAAATGAAATACCGCTATCATAGTTACGAACCGCAGCCGTAGATGCAAGTCGAAAGCGCGTTCAAGGGATTCCCGTATCCTCTTTTAATTTAGCCAGTCGCAACGACTGGCTAGTTTTTTATTTAATACTTAGCAAGGTGTTATACCGTTTTGAATACCGTCCCTTCGCCATGAAACAAAACGGGCAGACCTGTGCGCCAGAGACTTTTTAAAAAACGCCTAAAACTCCAAACGAAAAGGGCTGCTGGGATACATTTCCAGTTTAAGATACTCAAGCAGCGCGGCGAGTTTGGCACGCACCATTTCCGCAGGCACCACTGCGACGCACGGCGAGGGGGTGCCGGGCGGTACAGCGCGGCCACAGCGAAAATTATCTCCGTAGCACGGCGTGCGCACGTACGCCCACATATTGATATCCTGGTATCCATAATTGCTCTGCATTCCAAACTGCCCTCCTCCGGTGATACATACGGACGGGCGCCTTAAGGCAATAGCCAGATGCACGGTAGAAGTATCGTTTGTGAGCACGAGATAACTTTTTGATATGAGCGCGACGAGCTCCTGCAGGGAAGTTTGACCGACGAGGTTTACGCAAGTCGGAACCCGTGCAGCGAACCGATCAGCGGCTAGTTGATCGGCCACAGTACCGATTACAACCGGTGTAATGTGCTTCGCGAGTAACACTTCCGCCACCTCGACGAACCGCTCGATCGGCCAGCGCTTGAAGAACATACTTGCGCTTACATTGAGCGCGGCGTACCTGCGGCCTGCAAGCCCGTACTTCGCGCGGATTTCTTCCGCCTCCCCGGGCACCCGTAAAATCGGCGCATACTCGGCAGCCGGAACGCCGCTGCTGGCCGATTCCAAAATTTTCGCATAATACGCAATCGAATTCGGAAACCCTTCGCCGACAGTCCGCTGCATCTGCCGCGTCGGTACGACTGTCGTATATTTCGGCAAAATCCGACGTTCCACGATGTGCAAATTCCGCCGTTGTTGAAAGTCAAACGGCTTTTCATATTCAACCGCGAGCCCGTCGGACCCGATGACGCGCTCGGCTCCGATAGAAGTCGCGATTATTTTCCCCATAATCTCCGAAGCGCTGAAATCCTGATTCACCACCGTCTCGAAGCCGATCTTGCGCAATGCGAAAATAGTACGGAACCCATAGAAGGGATTGCTGGCAAACCGTGGGTAATCCACGGTGATCACCTCGTCCACAAATGCAT
>CAYZZK010000010.1:0-16316 GCA_964483045.1 uncultured Candidatus Saccharibacteria bacterium | reverse complement strand
CTCTGAATGGCAGCAATCCTATGAATCTTTTCCTTGGCGACACTTTTGTCGATCCCGGGGCGATTGCGTCTGATACCGAAGACGGAGTGCTCACGCCCTCGGTATCGGTATCCGGCACGGTCAATACGAATGCGACCGGCACATATTTCCGGATCTATTCTGTGACCGACAGTGGGGGGCTTACGGCCTCGACGACCCGATCAGTTATCGTGAGCGCGGTTTCAGTTGAAAACAGTCTTTCGCTCTGCACTGACTCAATCGATAACGACAAGGACGGCTTGATAGATCTCGGCGATTCAGATTGCGCTGCATTTGTGCCAACGCTTACCGTCACGAAAGTGGTGGTAAACGACAACGGCGGCGTCAAAACCGTTGCAGATTTTCCGCTCTTCCTTGATGGCTTCTCGATTGTTTCCGGAGTTGCGGCGACAACCACCGTTGGAGAGCACACGGTATCCGAAACCGGCGATGCGACATATACTTCCTCGATAACGGGTGATTGCGATTCCGCGGGGCACGTTACGCTCGCTGCAGGCGAAAGCAAATCGTGCACGATCACGAACGACGATACTGTGGCATCGAATCCCACCCCGACGGGAGGTTCAGGCGGTGGGGGAGGTGGTAGCGGCGGAGGAGGCGGAGGAAGTGGAGGCGGTGGCGGTGGAACCGGATACTTTGAACCGCCCTTATACGGCCCGGGCGGTGGAGGCGGTAACAGTGGAGGAGGCGGTGGAACTGGCATTACGCTTGTCACTACGCCAACAACCGGAGGCGGTTCGACTGGCGGCGTTGGCGGAGCCCAGAATGTTGAGGAAGCATTTGGAGGTGGACAGGCGCAACCGCTTCAGCAGGGCGGAGCCGTTGCCCAAAATCAAGGAACCGGCGGTGCAGTTGGCGGAACAGAAACTTCGACCGAAAGCATTGCGCCGGAAATTGCTGGATCAAACCAGGTGTTGCCTGAACAGCCCTCTCCGCTCCTTGCATCGATCGCAAATCTCTTGACGCTAGGAACGGGAAATAACATTCTTGGCATTTCAATCCTTTTCCTTCTGCTTCTTCTGCTTGTGTATGCCGCGAAGAAAATTAAAGATTATGTGCACGAATCCGAAGAGGCCACGGTAGTAAGGTAAAAGTGAATAAAATAGAAACAAAAAAGCCCTTCCCGGGGCTTTTTTGTTTTGAGATGGATGAAGCGCAATCTCCTTCGTATGTGAAAAACCGTTTCCCGGGCCAGGCGAAGTTCGCACTCTTAGCGTCTGGCCAGTGTAATTATTAATCTGGAAATCCGTCTTTACGCACAGGGGGGATCTGATATAATGAACTCAATGGAACAAGTACTGATGTTTTCTCAAACGTTGTTTTATTTCGTTGCGTCATTCGCAATTGTCGTCCTTGGCGCAATCTTGTGCGTAATTGCATACTATATGGTCCAGATTGGGGGACGGATAAGTAAGATTTCAGAGAATGTCGAAAAGTCCTCGGCTGAAGTGCGAGAAAATATCGCCGAGCTGTTTGATAAATTAGCGGAGATCCCTTTTATTTCTTCATTTTTATTCAGAAAAGGTCGGAGGAGAGAAAAGTAATTTAGTTTGAATGAAAAAAAATAATAAATCGGGAATGCTCGGAGGCGCGCTCGTGGGCGCAGTATTGGGCGTCGCAGCCGGGATGCTTCTCGCGCCTAAATCCGGCAAGAAGCTCCGAAAGGATATAAGCGGAAGAGTCGCCGACTTCCAAAAATATATTTCTCCCAAGTTAAAGCAGCTCAAGACCATGAGCGAAACGCAATACAATGAATTTATGAAAACGGCTATTGATGGATACAGCAAGGCAAAGAAACTTTCAGCGGAGCAAGCCGAAGAGTTACGGGGTTACGCTCAAGAATTCTGGACACATTTTAAGAAACATTTCTAGAAGCCCGGATCAGTGGCGAAAGAAAAAAGACACCACGATGGTGTTTTTTTCTTTCCGCAAAATGTTGACACGATAGTTCATATCGTCAACCTATTCAGGAAACCAATGAGCGGCGGCGTAAAAATCCGCCGTTTTTTGTTTGAATGGAGTATCTCCTTTATCCTTCTTTCTTCCTCAAGCTTTTGTTTAGCACTCTTTTTCGCAGACGGATACTTTTAGGCGTTACTTCAACGAGTTCATCATCGCCAATATACTCAATGGCCTGTTCCAGAGTTAATTCGCGCGGAGGCACGAGATCATCGGTTACCGCATCGGTTTTGGCGCGGAAATTGGTGAGCTGTTTCGCTTTACAAACATTGATGACGATATCTTCCGACTTGGCGTTCTGCCCGACCACCTGTCCCTCGTATACTTTAACGCCCGGCCCAAGAAACATAATACCGCGTTCCTGCGCCGCCAGAAGCGCATAGGCGGTCGTGGTGCCCGCCTCGTGCGCGATGATCGAGCCGTGCGGGCTCTTTTGGATATCTCCGAATTTCGGGAAATAGCCCGCGACAAGCGTGTTTACAATTCCCATGCCGCGAGTCTCTATGATAAATTCGCTCCTAAATCCAATGAGACTTCTGGTCGGAACAAAGAAGTGGAAATAAGCGGTGCCATTTTCGACATTCATATTTTTCATCTCGCCTTTCCGCCGATTCATTTTTTCTATGACGAGTCCGGAATATTGCTCCGGAACTTCGAGCCACACGTCTTCCGCCGGCTCAAATACCTTTCCATTTTCTTCTTTCATGATGACTTCGGGGCGTGAAACCTGGAGCTCGTATCCTTCGCGCCTCATTTTCTCGATAATGATTGCAAGGTGGAGTTCCCCACGGCCGCTCACGATAAATTCCTCGTTTGATTTTCCGGGGGATACTTCGAGCGCCACGTCGTTCACGAGCTCTCGCTCAAGGCGTTCCTTAAGATTCCGGGTTGTGCAATACTGCCCTTCCATCCCGGCAAAAGGAGAGTTATTGACGCTGAAGATAATTTTAACGGTCGGTTTTTCAATCGTAATCGGCTGGAGAGACGCGGGATGCTCTGCGTCTGTAATCGTATCTCCAATGGAGATGTTCTCAATTCCGGCTACCGCGGCGATATCGCCCGCTTCGAGTTTTGGAGCGGCGATCTTGTTCAATCCATGAAACGTCAGAAGGGATGTAAGTTTTTGCCTTGTAATCTTCCCGTCTCGGTCCACGCGCGCCACAATTTGATTTTCCTGTATCGATCCCTGGTAAATTCTTCCGATGCCGATTTTGCCTTTGTAATTATCGTACGCAATCGAAACTATCATCATCTGAAGTGGGGCCTCGAAATTCACTTTCGGCGCGGGGATGTACGAGAGAATCGTCTCAAAGAGGGGCTTAATATCCTTCATGGCGGCAAGTTCCGGGGTAAGGCCGGCCTTTCCTAGCTTGCCTGCCGAATAAATGATGGGAAAGTTTATCTGTTCGTCATTCGCACCGAGCTCGATGAAAAGCTCAATGACTTTTTCGAGAACATGGTTGATTCGTGCCGCTGGTTTGTCGATCTTGTTGATGACGACGATTATTTTATGCCCCATTTGGAGCGCCTTCTTGAGCACGAAGCGCGTCTGCGGCATCGGCCCTTCTTGGGCGTCAACCAAAAGCAGGGCGCCGTCTGCCATATTTAGCACGCGCTCGACTTCGCCTCCGAAGTCCGCATGGCCCGGGGTGTCGATGATATTGATTTTCGCGTTTCCATATTGGACCGCCAAATTTTTCGCAAAAATTGTGATGCCGCGTTCTTTCTCGAGTTCATTCGAATCCATAATCAACTCTTGCTGATCCAGTTTCCCTAAATCCGTATCGGATTGTTTAAGAAGCGCATCCACGAGCGTCGTCTTGCCGTGGTCAACGTGTGCGATGATGGCGATATTCCTTATGTTTTTCATAGAGTTAATTAAAAAACGGGTTGGCCCCGTCGTTTAGTCGGAAATAGCATACCAAAGAATGAGAAAAAGATCAAATAACGAAAGGATTTCTTTCGCTTAGATCGGGAACCTTTAAAATTTTGACAATGCTTTCATATCCCCCTATGCTCTAAGCGTACTTTGAAAATTTGGATAAAAAGTTTAGCAACCCCCAACTGAAAGGACAGAATTATGTGCGGAATCATCGGAATTGTAGCGAGAAATTCGACGGCGGCCTCCTCGGTATATCTCGGATTATGGTCGCTTCAGCATCGCGGACAGGAAAGCGCGGGTATTGTCTCCTTCGATGGCGAGAGGTATCACGTGAAGCGCGGCATGGGAACAGTCGAGTCCGTTTTCGGAGGCAGTATTCTAGACGACCTCAAGGGGAGCGTAGGCATCGGGCATGTGAGATATTCTACGACCGGCGAAAGTTCTCTCGATAATACGCAACCGGTTGAAGGCGAGTTTCAAGGCGTTCCGTTCTGGATAGGCCACAATGGCAATCTGGCGAAATTCGAAGGCATTTTAAAAGAGGCGCAGGCCGAGGGATATCAGTTTAAGACTGCAACCGACACCGAAGCGATCGCGAGCTTGATCCACTTCTCGAAAGAGGCGACATTCGAAGAAGCGCTGAAATCAGCGCTCAAACGGATAACCGGCACCTATGCGTTGGTCGTTTTATACAGAGACAAAGTGTTTGCAGTGCGAGATCCGACTGGAAATCGACCGCTTGTCATCGGACAGAATAAAGAGATTATGATCGTAGCTTCGGAAACGGCGGTATGCGATGTTCTGGTCGCGCAATTCTTGCGGGAAGTGGAGCCCGGAGAAATGGTGGTTCTGGATCACTCGGCAGGCAATTGGTATCGGGTGGAGCACATACGAGGGGAACGGCGGCCGTGTCTTTTTGAATTCGTATATTTCCAGCGTCCGGACAGTAAGCTGGAAGGGAAAAGAGCGCAGTCGGTTCGGGTTAAAACCGGAAAGCATCTTTGGCGGGAGCATCCCGCCGAGGCAGATATTGTCGTGCCGATACCGGATTCGGGAACGTTTGTCGCGCTGGGAGTCGCGCAGGAAGCCAATCTCCCGTTCGTGATGGCGTTTTTTAGGTCCCACTTCGTCGGGCGCACATTTCTGCTGCCCCTTCCGGCAGAACGCACCCGGGGATTGAATATTAAACTCAATGTCATTCCGGAACTAGTTTCGGGGAAAAGAATCGTACTCGCCGATGATTCGATTGTAAGGGCGAATGTAATCAAAGGAACGATTCTAAAACTGCGAGCGGCGGGAGCGCGCGAAATCCATGTGCGGATCGGCTCACCTCCATATATGTGGCCTTGTTGGTACGGCATAGATACGTCTCGGATCGCTGGAGAGCTTGTTGCCGCCCGAAATAACGGGAATGTTGAAAATATCCGCAGAGAAATTGGAGCGGATTCGCTTGCGTACTTAAGCTTGAAACGGCTCGAGAAAGCCGTTGCGGGCAACTCGCGCTTGAAATTCTGCAACGCCTGCTTCTCGGGAAAGTATCATATCCCCATATAATCTTATATAAAAATCAAAGAAGCTCGCATCATGCGGGCTTCTTCTTTTTGCTGCTTATTTTAACCCTGAAATATCGAAAATTATTTCTATAGATTCGTTAACTTTTTACGCGGACTTCGCCGTTCGTGCCGATTTCGAATTCAAACCCGAACGGATCTGGCGGCACCTGCGGAATGATCTGTTTCGAAATGAGATCCTCGACATCTTTTGGATAGGCGCCGAAACGGATTTTGTATGTTTTTGCGGCAGTTTCTAGATAATCCAAAATGTTGAGGTGCACGATATATGCTTCTGCCCGCTCTTTGGTGGCCGGATCATCCGTGGTTTCGTAAATCGCATTCCAAATTTGTTTCGTCTGCTCCCGTACGGTTGGAATGGTTCCGTAGTTTAACGAAAACACCCTTACCAACTCCGGGATTCCTGGCGTATGTCCCGCAATGTCGAAATATCTTGCGGCGTTCACGCGGTCTTTGAGATCGAGGTGATAGGTGACGGCTAGATAAAAAGGAATTTGCCAATCCGGATCAGCTTGCTCGACCCCTTTTCTGCCGATATCGATTGCCGCCTGGATTTTGCCGGCATATGTGCTTGCGGGAAGGACAATGACCGAGAATGCGTACGGAGCACTGTATCTCGGATCGATAGTATTTATCGCGTCAATGTCCCGAGCGAGCCGACTGTATCCTTGCGCTTGTTTGTCTTTAGGCAGGAATAAAAATTGCACGAGTTCTGTTCTTGTTTTGAAAAGCCATAAATAGGAGGCGAGCGCCGAGTGGAGTCCCATGTCGACAGACTTGAGAAATTCGGGAGAAATCGCGAAATCTGTTTGGGCAGATTTAACGTTGGCTGCGTCATAAAAGTATTGCATTCCGGTTATTCCGCCGAAGAGAGCCAATATATAAATTAATCGCACTATGGCCATTTTAAAGTTCTCTCCGCTTAAACAAAAGATGCGCGCAATACAGAAGGGCGCCCGAGTATAAGAGCGCGTAGCCGAAGGCGATGATGCCCAGCCCCTTTGGCAGGGGAATATTATGAATCGCCAAATTTCGGAGATCAAATTTATTGAGATTCGGGAAAACGTAATAGATAAAGGCGAAGAACCGGTACGAAATTCCTCCGACGAGTTTCGCTTCGGCGAGGGCAGAGGTTGTTATGTGTCCGATAAAAAGGACGATGATTGCGCAGATGGTTGAGGTGAGGGGAGCGACCATCGAGGAAAGAAAAATCAAAAGCGCTATAAAAATTGCTTCTTCCATGATTTGAAAAAGCACGGCAAGCAATCCTGCGTAGTCGAAGCTGCCGCTTTGGTAAAACACAACGCCTTCGTAAATTATTGCCATAACGAGCGTTATAAGCGCGACGGCAGTGAGCAGTCCTAAAAATTTGCCGATAATGATCTGCGCTCGGGAAACCGGCTTTGAGAGAATGAAGTATAACGTCCGCCGCTCGATTTCTTTATAAATAATCGAGGATCCCAGAAATATTGTCGCGATTAGGCCAAAGATATAAATTCCTGCGAGGCCGAAACTTTTTACTGGAACGAGATCGCCGCGCGATAATTGCGCGATGAAAATACTCGAAAGAATGAACAATGCCGCAAAGCCAACGATCGCATAGAGAATCTTATCTCGAACCGCTTCCCGCATGGTATTTTTTGCAATGATAAAAATGGTTCTCATCCCCTTAGAGACAGGAAACGTAACCGTTTCCGTTTGTGCATGGGCAGACTTTTGATTGGAACATATAATGTGATACTCATAATCTTTTATAATCTTTTATGCGCTTCCACGAGGGAGATAAAGTTTTCTTCAAGCGAGCCGCCTTCGGAAAAATCTTTTATGGCTCCGTGATACAAAAGAGTTCCTTCGTTGATGATACCGATCTCATCGCAGAGTTCTTCGGTATCGTAGAGGATATGCGAGTTAAAAAATACGGTTTTGCCCTCTGTTTTCAGCGATTTTATGACTTCTTTAATCTCTCGCCTCCCGATCGGGTCGAGTCCGTCGAGCGGTTCGTCTAGGAAAACATATTTCGGATTATTCACAAGCGCCTGGGCAAACCCGAGGCGCTGTTTCATTCCCTTCGAGTACGTCCAAATTGCTTTATTTCGGGCAGCATATATGCCAACTCTCTTGAGGAGATTTTCATATTGCGCGTCGGAATGTTTTAATCCTCGAAATAGTTCTCCGGAAAATCGCAGAAACTCGATTCCGGTAAGCCGGTCGTAAAAGTACGGGGCTTCCGGCATGTAGCCGATTTGTTCGTGCACGGACATGTCGCCGGCCGGCTTCCCGTCGATCTCGATGGTTCCTTCGGACGGAGTCGTGATTCCGACGATCATCTTCATCGTGGTTGTTTTCCCCGATCCGTTTTGCCCCAAAAACCCAAAAACAATGCCGTCCCCAATGCGGAGCGACAGCGCATTTACGATTATATCCTTGCCATAGCTTTTGGTAACTCGTGAAAGCGTAATCATCGTTGTAATTCAATAAAAATATTGTAACGGAATTATGTACTTTGGGAAACACGGTTCGGAACGGCGCTATTGCAAAAAAATAATAATATGTTAAATATAAAATCGGTACATTAAAAATATTTAGTCCTTCCTTCTTGCAGTAAATTGCGGTTTCCTGCGGCGCTTTACTGCAGGAAGGATAGGCATGTGATTACACGCCGCGGTGACGTCGCGCCGTCCAAACTAATCCCTTCTTGCGCATACAGCAATGGCAGCCGCAATAGGATTGGCCGCGATGATCATCGTCTTTTCGATGTTCCTTCCCAGTGTGCTACGCGCATTGGAAGGTTTCCTGCTGGCATTTTTCGGTAAGGCAACCTTGGTGATTGATTCACTGCAGGTGCCAAGCGTTCCGGCGCAAATCCGGTAATAAAATTTCCCGCGCTCTTGAGGCGCGGGAGTTTTCTTTTTTAAAATCAGAATCGGCTTAGCTCCATCGCGGCCAGTGGGAGCGCGCGTATGATTCCACCTCGCTTAACTTAAGAGGCGTCGTTACGTTTCCGGTTCGGATATAAAAGTGCTCGGCTTCGTCGAATTTCAAATATGCCGGCCGCGCGCTTGGCGCGACATCCACGAGGCAGACATCGCGCTCTCCGATCTTTTGAAACTGCAATTTCGCCAAATGGCGGAATTCCGGACCGAGCGCGGAATTGAATATTTGCGTGAAATGATTTTCGAATCCGTCGCTCGTTCGCCGCTTCAAGGTTTGATAATCGTTTTCGAGTCCATACAGTTCTCCCGTATCGCCGACGCCGATTAATACGCTGCCTCCTTTGGAATTAAGAAACGCTGCGATGGTCTTAAGGGCTGCTTTTTCGAGTTCGCGATTTACAGCATGGCTATGATGGTCGTACCGGAGGGAAGATTTGAACTCTAAGCGCTCGTGTTCGCCTTCGGAAATGAGTTTTGAAATATCCGGGCGTTCGCCCGATTCGGGCCTAGAATCGCCGCACTTCTTTAGCGTTTCCAGGTTCTGTTCCGGATAAGAAATGTCGGCTAAAAGCAAAGAATTCGACGAAACGCTATTTTGCACATGCACGGTGCCGTAGTGGAGCAGCTTCCCGAGAGGGCCGGACGTCACCGTGACCGACATCGATCTCTCCAGCGGCACGGTTTTATTTTTTCTAAAGAACACGCCCCATTCGTGGGAGACCGATCCTTGCCGTAGGGTATATTGTTCGTAGTACCAGCGCAAAAATGCGTAGATAGTTATGACAAGTTGCGCGCCTGATAAAAACAAAAACTTGGCCGTTGGATAGGATAACACATGCGAAAGCGAAAGCTGGGTATAGAGCTCGTACTTGTAATTGCCGATCGCGGCGGCGATTGAATAGCCGACAAACGCCAATACTTCGATCGCAATAAAAGTGCGAATAAGCACAATCGGGCTTCGCTTGATCGTATATCCGAGCTCCATGTTCACAGTATATCAAAGAATGCTGCGGTTAAAAGTGGGTTCGAATGTATGTGAGAATTTTTTGTGCTTTGGGTGGATTTCCGTGTCCGAGCGGATAATAGCACGGTAAAATCTGATACTTTTGACCGCCGAGATCGACTGATCGAAGCGGCGCATAGGTATCCGATTCGACGGTTTCTAAAATGTCCCGCATACGATACGTGGAGTTCGTCAGAGCGCGGAGCGGTAACAGGCCGAAGGTAATAATATACTCCGGATTCACGAGTTGTAACTCTTCCGCAAGGAGCGGGAGGCTTTCGCGCATGAGATACGGTTTCGGATTTATGGGATTGGGCTGCGCGCATTTCACAAAATTGCTGATGTATATATCGTTCGAGCGTAGTCCTTCTTCGATTCTTTCTTCATCCGCAAGTTGCCAGCCCTTTGTGTAAATTTCCTCGATCAAGTGGATATCGATAAACCCGGCAGCAGCTAGTCCTTTATAAAGGTGCCGTACGCCAATAAAAGGATATCTTCGTTTCCCGGGATAATCGGGATGACTTGAACGATTTTTATGCGTTGGATTGATAAATAAAAAGAAATATTTGGGGTTGCTAAATTTGCCTCCGCCGAAGATATGCCGAAGGGGATTATTTTCTGCCTTGCACCGCGCACATTTTTCTATGCGCGCATTCAGTTTTTGCAATGTTAATGGAATGGGGTGTGCCATTAAATTCGGATAAAATACTTTTTGATCAGAGCGCTTCCAGGTCGAGCGTTTGGTCTATTCTTATTTTTTTCACAAATTCGGGAACGTGGCTCACCAATATCATTGCGCCTTCATATGCGTCGAGGGCTTGGGCAATGACGGGAATATGCCGAAAATTAATATGATTTGTGGGTTCGTCCAAAATTAAAAGCCCCGGCTGCTCTAGGCAAATTCGCGCAAAAGCGACCAGTCCTTTCTGTCCTTCGGAAAGCGCCCCGATTTTGGTCTTTAGAATTTCCGCATCAAGGAGAAAACCGGCGGCGTGCGAGCGGAGCCCTTCTTCGGTGCTTCCTCGAATTACGCTCTTCAGCGCTTCATAGACGGTTTCATCGAAGTTCAAGGTTGAAAAATCCTGCCGATAGTAGCCGATCCGGACACCGGGCGTTACGTGTTCGCCCTTCGCATGGCCGGTTGCGAGCCGTTCCAGCAGCGTGGTTTTTCCAATGCCGTTCGGCCCGGCGAGAAGCAAATGCTCCTTCTTTTTCAGCAGTATATGGACTTTTTTATTGACCGCTTTATGATTTTTGATTACGGCGACGGAGGTAAGCTCCAGAAATAGGCCGGTTATACCTTCTTGGCAGGGGATCCTGAAATCTCTGATTGTTTTGTCTTCTCGCCGCGCTTCAACCACGTCTTCCTCGAGCTCTTCTATTTTCTCGTTCATCTTGCGGGCGACGTCGCGCATGTGGCCGCCTTTCTGCGCGAAGAAATTTGCTTTATCTTTGCGCTCCTGAATTTCTTTTTGTAGTCGGGCGTTTTTCATCCGCTCGCGCTCAAGCCGCTTGCTGATTTCCTCGACTACGAGAAGATAATCCCCGGCATATTGCTCGACGGTATGGGTAAAAGATTCCAAATACAGCACGCCGTGAGAAAATGAATTCAAAAAATCCGCATCATGGGAAATGACGATACAGGTTTTTTTGTAGTCAATGAGGAATTGCGTAAGGTGTGCGATGCCCGCCTTATCGAGATTGTTTGTGGGCTCATCCAAAAGCAAAATGTCGGGATTCTGTATCAATGCTTGCGCTAGAAGCAATCGCGCTTGTTGGCCGCCCGAAAACGTTTTTAAAATCTTGTCGTGCGGTGCGGCGAGATTTACTATGTTCAGGACTTTGTCGATTCGCGCGTCGATATTGTAGATTTTCTCTTTAAATACTGTCGCGAAAAATTCTGTAAGTGACAGTTCCGCTTCACTTCTCGGAATTACTTGCCGCGCCGTTGCGATCGTCGCGCCGGGTTCAATATTGATGGCGCCGGTATCCGGCTTGAGAATTCCCGTAATAAGCTGGAAAATCGTGCTTTTGCCAGCGCCGTTCTGCCCCATGAGCGTGATTTTTGATCCTTTTCGTACGGAAAAATCGGCCTCGTGGAGAATGGGTTTGTTATGTCCGAATTCGAAAGATACATTGTTAAAGCGAAGGACGACTTCGCCTTGTGGCATAAGTGGCATTGTCTATAATGGGTTTTCGCGGCCAAGCCCCCATTATATGGGTTTTTTAGAAATAAGAATAGGAACTGCGGAGCATCATGTAGATTTATTTGAACACGCCAAAACTCCTCCGGAGTCCGGAGGAGTTTTGGAAAACAATGCGCAAATCCGTGAATTTCTGACTACGGGGTGGTCGTAAACGACAACTGACTTGAGGTCGTGTTATTGCCAGCGGCGTCTTCTGAAGAGACGAAGTAGAAATACGTTGTCGAGGCGTTCAGACCTTGCAGAAGTATATCGTGGTCTGTGGTTGGCGCTGGCACAGTCGATATGTTGAACAGACCGGAGAGAACAGGATTTGAGGTGCCATAAGTCACTACGCTATTCGCCGCCTCATTTGTAGTCCAGACTATTTCCGTGCTCGTCGCTATTGTGCTCGTAGTGTGGAGAGAAGAGATAATCGGCGGAGTTGTGTCCGGAAGAGGAGGTGTAGTGAATGTCGATTGGCTGGACGTGCTTACGTTTCCGGAGGCGTCGGCGGATTGCACAACATAGAAATACGTCGTACTCGCGTTAAGCCCGGTGAGAGTTAGATTGTGAGTCAGCAAAAGCGTGGTTGAGCTTGCCGAAGAACCGCTTCCTGGGATCACTGGCGAGGACGTACTGTACCATACCTTGCTCGTCGCCAATTCATTCGTCGCCCAGACGATGTGCGTACTGGTCGGAGTCGTGCTTGTTGATACTACCGATGAGATAATCGGCGGAGTTGTATCCGGCAGGGAAAGCGTCATGAACGAGAACACGCCAGACGTGCTTAGATTGCCGGAGGAATCCGCGGACTGAACAATGTAGAAATACAGCGTATTGGGAACCAGTCCCGGAAGCGTCGCGTTGTGGTTCAGCGTGATCGCTGTGGAACTCACTACGTGCGTGCTGCCCCCCAAAGTTATGGGGATAGACGTGCTATACCATACCTTACTGGTCGCGCCTTCATCGGTAGACCATGAGACACGCGCCGATGACGTCGTAATGGTATTTGCATTAATTCCGGAGAGTACCGGCGGGGTTGTATCCGGCTGCGGTCCGGTCATAAACGAAGACTGGCCTGACATGCTCGTGTTTCCCGCTGCATCCGATGATTCCACAACGTAGAAGTATGTGGTATTTGATGCGAGCCCCGTGAGGGCGATGTCATGCGAGAGCGCGAGGGCAGCCGAACTTATAAACAGAGTCGAACTTGAAGGAACTATTGGCGAAGAAGTGCCGTACCAGACTTTGCTGGTCGCAACTTCATTGGTTCCCCACATGATATGGGCGGATGATGTCGTGATTCCTGTAGCGGAAATTCCCGAGAGTATCGGCGGGGTCGTATCCGACGTCGTCGCCGGCAAAGTTCTGAAGGAAAATTCCGTAGAAGTACTCACGTTTCCCGCTGCATCCGCTGCTCCGATGACATAGTAGTAGATTGTTCCCGATGCGAGCCCCGTGAGTGCCAGATTATGATTCTGGAGCAAGCTAAGAGAACTTACCATCGGAGTGGTACTGGACAGGGCAACGGGCGATGAGCTGCTGTACCATATCTTACTTGTTGCCGGTTCGTTAGTGGACCAGGTGATATGGACGCTGGAGGATGTGATATTCGTTACATCGACGAGCGAAATCACGGGGGCAGTTACATCCGGAGGATTTGTCGGCGGCTTATTGCCAAGTTTTTTCGCAATTCCCGGAGGAAGGATCTGGCACGAAGGAACAGCGGGTCGAACCCCACCATGCTTCTTAAGCCAGCCGGGAGATATGAGGTGTCCGGGCGGAATAATAGCGCAATTCGCATTACTGAAGACATGGGTGCTCGCCGGCTGCTTAGCCATCGCGACGATCGAACCGCTAAGGATAAGAGTTGCGATTGAGAAGAGGACTAAAGTTTTTTTATTTTTCATGCTTGTAATCTTCTTTTCCCCGAAGTTCGGGGAATCGACCTTTTCAACTTTTTATAATGCGACCTTTTTATTTTTTCAGGCCCGATGCTTCGGGCTTCAACTATATGACGGGATAGCGCTCCCTTTCTTACAAATCTTCACAAAAAATTTCGATGCCTTAATTTTCCGCGTTTCATAATTGCGCACGCTTGGAAATAAAAACTTCTCCGCCGTCGGAAAAGTTTTTATTTTTCGCTGCTTGTTATCGCCCTAGAGAGAAAGGGTCATAAGTGTCAATTCAGTAGAGGTTGCGGTATTTCCCGAGAGATCTGTTGAAGTGATGATGTAGTGATGCAGAGTGTTTGGTGTGAGCGGTACAAGTGTTACATCGTGATACGTAACCAAGCTGTTTGAACTCACTACCGCAGCGCTCGCGGTAAGCACCGGCGTGGATGTACTGAAGTATACTTTGCTTGTCGACGGCTCGTCGGTTGTCCAAATGACATGAATACTGGAAGTCGCATTTATCCCTGCGGCAATCGAGAGTATCGGAGGAGTTGTATCCGGCGGCGGAAGCGTGGTAAACGACAGCTGGCTTGAGGTGCTCACGTTTAGAGACGAATCGGCAGAGGAAGCGACGAAATAATACGTCGTACTGGTGGCAAGTCCGGTGAGTGCCACATCGTGCGCGAGCACCAGCGATGCTGAACTTACCGATGGGCTTACTCCGATCGTTACAGAAGAACCGCTGCTATACCAAACGAGGCTTGTTGCCGGTTCAGCTGTTGACCAGGAGATGTGCGCGCCAGTCGAAGTTATGCCGTTCGCGCCTACCGATGTGATGGCCGGCGGCGTGACATCGGCCTGAACGCCGGTTGTAAACGAAAACTGCGCCGACATGCTCATATTGCCGGAAGCATCGGTTGAAGCAGCCACGTAATAATAGGTCGTGTTCGCGGCAAGACCCGAAAGCAGGATGTCATGGTTTATGACAAGGGCAAAGGAGCTCGTAGTCGGAGTCGACGTGCCCGTTGTAATCGGCGATGAAGTTGCGTACCACACTTTACTTGTCGCAAATTCGTCCGTCATCCACGTGATGTGGGCCGCCGAGGAACCAATCCCCGTTGCTGAAACTTGCGAGAGTACCGGGGGCGTGACGTCCGCTGTAGCGGTCGAAGTGGAAATTTGTTTCAGAATGCCCGGAGGCAGCGTTTGGCACGGCGGAATAATTGGGGTGGCATGCTTCCGAAGCCATCCGGGAGCGATCAGGTGCCCCGGCGGCACGATGGCGCAGAGCTGTCCTCCCTGGCCATTATTGTCATTATTTTCCTTTGAGACAGGATTTATTTCGAGCTCGTTGTTTATCTTCGCAAGCGTTTTTGGGCCGACAATACCTACCTGGTCAAGCCCGTTAAGTTTTTGGAAGCGCCGCACCGCTTTTTCCGTCAAGGCGCCGTAGTAGCCGGTGATAAGCCCTTCGGGATAGACGTCCGGGTTCGCGGCAAGGACGGTCTGCAGCAGTCGTACATCTTCACCGCTCGCACCTGCTCGCAACTGGGAGGCGAGTTTCAGTGTGGCTTTGATATCTCCGAGCGTTGCCGTAACTTGCGCTTGCGCATTGTGGGCTGCCTCGACTTGGGCGCGAAGAGTCGCTAACTGATTTTGCAACGTTTGGATAATCGCGGCGAGGGATGAGGTGGAAGTCTCCGCGAATGCTGGGCCGTAACTTCCCAATACCAAAGCCCCTACTGCGATTAAGGTTCCAATTGTGCGTATTTTCATGTGTTTGTACTTGTTAATTTAATTTTTGACCTTTTTCGACTTTAATAAATCTTATATTTTTTATGCAATCTCGACCTTTCAAAAGCGCTCTCATATCCGGCTCTGTGGGATGCGGATACGCGGCATTCGACATGTACGACGGGGGATATATACGGCTCTTACAAGCCGTCCCGCAAAGCCGATAGTGCTGCTTAATCGGCCCCCCGGCGCTTTTTCAAAAGCATCAAGTAAAGAGCAATGTATTTTTGAGCGGCCGTTTTCCAGCCGAAGTTTTTCTTTTTGCATCGCTCCGCAATTTTCCGGAAATGCGCCTTATTTTTATAGCAGGCAAGAGCTCTGTCGAGCGCAGATTTGAGCGATGCGTGAGTAGGTTTTTTAAAAACAAAACCCGTTACGGAATCGTCCACGCTATCCTTGAGGCCGCCTGTCGCGCGGACGATGGGGACCGTCCCGTAGTGCATGCTGATTAGCTGTCCCAATCCGCTGGGCTCAAAAAGCGAAGGCATGAGAAAAAAATCGCTTTGAGCATAGATGGCATGCGCCAATTTTTCGTCAAAACCGATGCGGGTAAAAATGCTTCGGGGATGAGCGCGGGCAAGTTTTTTTAAGCCCTTTTCATTTTTCGTTTCGCCCTTGCCCAAAAAGACAAATTGCGCGCTTCTGCTTTCCGCGAGTTTTCTCGCAAGAGGGATGATCAGTTTGATTCCTTTTTGATACGTCAGCCGGGCGACCAATCCGAAAATCGGCAATTGCTTGTCCGGCTCGAGGCCGAGTATTTTTTGAAATCTGCTCTTATTTCTTTTTGTAATCGGCCACATGGCGTAGTCAACGCCGTTTAATATCCCGACGAGCCGCTTTTCGGCCGCCTTTTTTTTGAGCAGGCGTTCCAGGCCCGCGCCGAATTCGCCGGTCAATATCTCTCTGCTGTAGCTTTCGCTTACGGTTGTCACTATGTCGGCGTTCTCAATTCCCTCCGCCATAAAGTTAAATTTTCCGGCAGTTCTTTTAAAGGGATTCGGGCCGAACCATGAATCGACCTCGGTGGAATTCCATCTGCCTTGATTAGCCAGGT
>CAYZZK010000009.1:6666-16657 GCA_964483045.1 uncultured Candidatus Saccharibacteria bacterium | reverse complement strand
CGGCAGGAATTGAACCTACATGTCCGGCTTAGAAGTCCGGCGTTCTATCCATTGAACTACAGGGGCAACTGAATCCAGGTTGATTGTATCGGAAAAGTGGGATAAGTTGAATAGGTGCAAAAACTCTCAGCAATTTCAAAGAGTCCGCTCTTTAAGCTTCTGCCGTTTTGGCTGTTCGTCGTCATCTTTAAATTCGGGGCCGCATTGCATTATACCCTGCTTGCTCCGCTGGGCGCACGTATTCTGCCGTTGTGGGTGGTGGGTATTATTGTAAGCAGCGCATCGCTGGTACAGCTCATCTTTGATATTCCAGCGGGATTCATCCTGGATCGCTATGGTTATATCCGTCTGTTAAAAATTGCAACGGCGACGTTTGTTGTCGGGGCATTATTTTTCGTGCACGGCCTTTCGCTTACTACTTATCTCACGAGCATCGCATTGGGAACAATTGGTTGGTTGTTCTACAGTCCGGGTATTTCCGCCTACGTTCTTTCACAGGCTCCGCGTGAACATGCCGGCACCTATATGGGGACATTGCATGCCGCACAGTCGTTGGGAGTGGTGGGAGCCACAGTTGCACTTGGCATCGCTCTTTCTCTGCCGGTCCGCTGGATAGGGTTTATTGTCGCCGGACTTTTATTTATTTCGTTGAGTGCTCTTTTTGCGGTTCGTTCTCACTATATCCCGCTGGTTGAAAAGAAAATTGCCCATCAGCCATACTATATTCGCCGGACCTATCTGCGCGATGCTTTCATCGCCATTCGCCGCCTGACTCCGGCGAGCAGAATATTAGTGGTGCAGGGAATGACCGCGGCTACTTTTTATGGAATGGTATGGTTCACTATTCCGTTGGTCATCGCTGCCGGATCATACAAAGGATTTCTCGGAATCAGTTTAAGCGTATTTGATTTTGCGATCGTAGCTCTGGGATCGGTCTTGGGGAGCATTGCTGATTCGGTCAATAAAAAGATGATGGTATTAATAGGGCTGCTTATGTTCGCAATCTGTGGCGCGGTGCTGGGGTTTAATTTTAATCTTTGGTTTTTGTTGTTAGGCTTCTTGGCCACGGCCGGCGATGAGCTTTCCGGGGTAGCACTATGGGCCTGGCTGGATCATCTCGATAGCGATCATTCAGAAGATGGCGTGATCAACGGGGTGATGGCAATGTGCGACGATCTAGGTTGGACAATCGGTCCGCTTGCGGCCGGCTTTCTCTTCACCGCTGTTGGTCCTGCTTACACCTTGGTCATCGGCAGCATACCGCTTTTTCTTACCTGGCTTTTTTCATTTTTTCTATTCCAGTCGCACCACGCGGGGCCAATGGCGCGGCGCCATCTTCATCCGCTTCGTCTTCGTCACAAACACTAGCGGTGTATGCTTGGCAGCACTCCCCGTTGATTCCAATCAAAAACTAGGATAAGTTAAAGGGGCCGTTCCGGCGCCCTTCGGCGCCACGGTACGGGCCGTAGTATACCGGTAGTACGTCTGCTTTGGGAGCAGATAGACCGAGTTCGATTCTCGGCGGCCCGACGGATTGTCGCGCGCTTAGCTCAGTGGTAGAGCGGCTCGTTTACACCGAGTAGGTCCGGGGTTCGATCCCTCGAGCGCGCACCGAAAATTATTCTTGATTGAGCGTATAAAAATTCTCGAACAGTTTGGCAACGAGGACTGGGCCGGTGCCGCCCGGCGTAAGGGTGTATAAAATATTTTTTGGAGATTGGCCCGGGTCAAAATCGCCGACAATTTTCCCTGCCAGTTTGTTCCAGCCGAAGTCGATCACGAGCGCGCCATCTTTCAAATCATCCGGGCTGAAGAGGCGAGGAACGCCCGCGCCGCTAATTACAATGTCCGCATTCGCAAGTTTGCTTCGGAGGTTTTTCGAGTGCTCGTCGATGATGGTGAGTTCGGCCACCCGATCCTGAAGCCAAAATCCCACCGGTTTGCCCGTAAGGAATCCTATGCCCATCAGAACGACGGACCGCTCGCGCAATTTTTTTATATTGCGTTTTAAAATCTCTTCGACGGCGCCGACCGAAGGCGGAACGATCTCGTTCCTCCCTGTGTAGAATGAGCCGAGCGACGGTTCGCTCAACATGTCAACATCTTTTTCTTTCGGGATCGCGTTTAGAGCATAGTGTTTGTTTATATGTTTCGGAACCGGCAGCTGCACGATAAACCCGCCGCAGTTTTGCACGCGGGCGAGACGGCCGATTTCCTCGCGGAGTTTGTCGGTCGTGACATCTTCCGGCAGTTTGTAGAGGCGAAACTCGACTCCCAGTTCTTCCGCGACCTTCGCCTTTTGTTTCAAGAACCCCTCGGAGGACGGGTCGTTTCCAATAAGCGTGGCGCCAAAGAATTTCTCGGGCTTCGGCGCGACCTTCAGTTTTTCCATAATCTCCGAGGCGATTTTTTTTCCGTCAATTGCTTGCATGAATTGTGAATTAAGAATTATTAATTGCGGGTAATTGAAAATAGCTCTTGGATTATTCGATGCCCGGCACGGGGAATTTTAATGAGAATTCTTTAGTTTTATTCTTGATTGCTTTGATTTTTATGTCGTCGGCTTTATTTGTTAGCGCTTCGTCGATAAGATCCGCTACGATGCGCATATCTGCTTCCGTACATCCTCGGGTAGTAAGCGCCGCTGTTCCGAGACGGATCCCCGAAGGGTCGAGTGGTTTTCTCGTGTCAAACGGGATCATATTCTTGTTTATAGATATTCCAACGCGCTCCAGCGTTTTTTCGGCGTCTTTGCCGGTGATTTCCTTGCTGCCGAATACGTCTACAAGCATCAAATGGTTATCCGTGCCACCCGAAATAATTTTGTATCCTTTTTTTTGGATTGCCCCTGCGAGCGCTCGGGCATTTTGAATTACTTGTTTGGAATAGGATTCGAACTCGGGCGCGAGAGCTTCTTTATATGCCACAGCTTTTGCGGCGTTTATGTGATCATGCGGGCCGCCCTGTACGCCCGGGAATACTGCTTTGTCGATTGCGGAGGCGAATTGGCTTTTGCACATAATCATTGCGCCCCGAGGGCCGCGAAGAGTTTTGTGGGTGGTCGTGGAAACTACATCGCAGAATGGGACCGGATTTTCGAGTTGTTTGCCGGCGATAAGGCCGGCAATGTGAGCGATGTCGGCAAAAAGAAACGCTCCGACTGCATCGGCGATTTCGCGGAATCGTTTCCAATCGAGCGAGCGCGAGTATGCAGAAAAGCCTGCGAGGATCATTCTGGGCTGTTCCTTGCGTGCGATTGCTTCGACTGCCTCCATATCAATTCGCTCCGTTTTTCTGTCTACAAAGTAAGGAATTATCGTGTATAACTTGCCGGAAAAATTGAGCGGGTGCCCGTGAGAAAGATGGCCACCTTGATCTAAAGAAAATCCAAGCACTTTGTCCCCGGGGTTTAGGAGCGCCATATACACTGCTAGGTTGGCAGGGGAACCAGACAGCGGCTGGACATTCACGTGCTCCGCGCCAAAGAGCTTTTTCGCGCGTTCAATTGCTAAACTTTCTGCTTCATCGATGACTTCGTTGCCGCCGTAGTAGCGCTTACCGGGGTATCCCTCGCTGTATTTGTTTGTGAGCGGAGAGCCCATGGCTTCGAGGACTGCCCGAGACACGTAATTTTCGCTCGCGATGAGTTCTATGCCTTCCTTTTGGCGCTGTTCCTCTCGTTTGAGAATTTCGTAGACCTGCGGGTCGTTTTTTTGTATGTCTGGATAATCCATTGGTGTATATATGAATTGTATATCATACTTACACCCATCTTAAAACAGCGGCTTATGATGCCCGCAGTTAAAAAAACGAATAATTAGTACAAGCGCGATTATTCCGATTAACTATCCTGATCTAAGATCACCTTCCGCTACTTCCAAATCCTTTATTATTCCTGTCAGATTCAGAGAGCTTATCTACCTCTTCGAATTCGATTTGCTCTACTTTCTGGATTAGGAGTTGGGCAATTTTGTGTCCTGTTTGGAAGCTGAAGAATTTGTCAGATAGATTCATGATTCCTACATGCATTTCTCCTCTATAGCCGGAGTCGATGACGCCTCCAAAAGTTTTAATCCCAAATTTATGCGATAAACCGCTTTTGTCCCATACAAGGCCGACATGGTTTTCCGGGATTTCGATTGCAAAACCCAAGGGCACGGTTTTGCGCTCCCCGGGTTCGAGCTCGAATTCTTCTATTGTAAATAAGTCCACGCCCGCATCTCCGGCATAATTCCCTTTTGGAATAATTGCATTGGGATGCAGTTTCTTAAATTTAATTTTCATGTCATCTATTAAATCTGTCTTTTGTGTAATCTTCAGTCTCCGAATTCAAAATTTGTAATTTAATGCCGCTTTTTTCAAAAACTTCCTTTGTCTTCTCGCTTGCCTGATAGTCTTTTAAGCTTATAACTTTTTTAATACCCGCATTAATCAAAATTTTTGCACAGGTATAGCATGGCGTCATATGGCAATACAGAGTAGCTCCTTCGATGGAAACGCCGACTTTTGCGGCTTGGGCAATGGCATTTTGTTCGGCGTGGGCGGTTCGAATGCAGTGCTCGCTTGTTGTGCCGTCTTCGCCGACAACTTTATGCATCTCGTGCCCCTCGTCATCGCAATGAGGGAGGCCGATTGGTGATCCAACGTACCCAGTGACTAATATTCGTTTATCTTTCACGATAACGCAGCCAGATCTGCCCCGTGAGCATGTTCCGCGGCTTCCTACTAGTTCCGCGATAGTCATAAAATATTCGTCCCACGACGGCCTTTTATTTTTTACGTTGCTATCCATGTTGCTATTTAAAATAATAATACATATAAACTGCCAAATATTAAAGACGTTCATATGTACTTTAATTAGTTCCGTAGAATAAATTTTGAAGAAGTCTCTCAAATAAAAGAACCCTCGCGAGGAGGATTTGGGGTTAGGGACACAAAAATTTAGAAGTCTACATGTGCGGGCCTAAGCTTTTGTTTTGGTAAAGACATTTTTCACCGCTCCGCCCAAAAGTGCTTGCGTATAGTCTTTTCCTTTATAGAGGAGGCGTTTTATGCTTGGCGAGCGCGTAGCGGCATAGAGGTCTGAAAATTCAGGCTTTCTCCCAAGAATCGTATCGGCAATGATATGGGCGGCGATATTGCTGTATGTCATGCCGTTCCCAGAAAACCCCGTTGCGTAAAAAATGTTTGGCTTGCCGGCTGATCCTATGTATGGAAGCCCGTCTACTGTTTCGAGGATCGGCCCTTTCCATTTCCGGACAATTTTAGGGTGAGTATTGGAGAAAGTTTTTTCTACGTAGTTTCGCAGAGTCCCAAAGTTTTTTTCAGCACTTATTTTGATGTCGCTCCTATGATCTTCTCCGCCGATTATGAGCCGATCCGTATTTTTCCCTTTGTCTACTCTGAAATAGTGGTACGGGAGCAGTGTGTCTTCATAGATTCCCTCCGTAAGAATGCCGGGTTCGATTTCCGCTTCAAAAACATAGGAAGTATAAAAGGCCTTTTTGAAAAAGAATTTTCGATCGAATGGGGCGTACGTTGTAACGGCGATCTGGTCTGCTACAACATCCCCGCGTTCGGTCTTGAGGATATACGGGCCTTCGCCTTCAATTTTTAGCACTGCAGTTTTTTCAAAGAGGCGAATGGGGAGTTCGTGTGCGAGCAACACCAGCGCGCGCAGATATTTTAACGGGTGAAACTTAGCTTGGTCCTTTATTTCAAGATATCCCGCATTTGCAAAGCCCGGCAGGCCATTTTTTGAAATTAGAAAATCGAAGCCCAATTTCTTGGCCGCTTTTGCCATTTGCACAAGAGTTTCGTTTTCCTTTTCGGAATTCGCGTATACATAATTTGAACAGCGCAGAAACTCGCACGAACCACCCGTTTCCCTAATAATTGACTCGATGGAGCTAATGGCTTTTTGGTGGGATTCTAAAATCTGCCGCGTACTTTCTTCGCCATACATTTTTATGAGGTCTTCAATACTTGTATCGATATTGTACGTGAGCATTGCCGTCGTGGCTCCCGTGGCGCCAAATCCCATCCTATTTTTTTCGAGCAGAATGACTTTTTTCCCCGATTTTCCCAAAAAGTAGGCGAGAGTTGTCCCCGTAAGACCTCCGCCCACGATGGCAACGTCTGCTTTGTTGGTCTTGCGAAGAGGCGAAAAGTGTGGAATTTTGACTTCATCCCACGCTGACCCAGATTCTATCTTTTGAGCGGTGTTAAGTGTCATCAAATTTAATCAAGTATATACGGACTTACATGAAAAATTTTTGAGGACAACCCGCCCAGTTTTTTTGGAGGATTTTATAAAAAAGAACCCTAAGGGTTCATTAAGCCAGTTCTAAAAATGAAAACAGAGATCTTGGCGATCTCTGTTGTTTGTTTTGTAGCAAGTGCTACATGATCAGGATACATCGCCCGCATAGTTCGTCAAGGATGGCCTGTGGATAACTTTTTTCAACATCCAATCGCCCAGTTTATCTATTTAACCCGTTGTTTTATATATCTATATTCGTGCCAGGTAAGTCCGATAACTATGATGTCCAGAAATGTTATCAGTAGTAGCCACAAGGAGTGGGTGTGGGTGAACCGAAAAATCTGATACAAACCGAAAAGTGAAAAAACAATAATCGCCAGCGGGTATGACCACGACTTTTCTTTGAGAAGCGCGATGACCAAAAATCCTTTGATAATGCCGTGGCTTAAAAGATACAGGGCGGCGAAGTGCTGTGAACTGATGGAAAAGTTTTGGGCGGATTGGATTAAATAATGAGCAATAAAATCTTGAGGATCTTCGGCTAGTTCTGCTTGAGCGATCCATGAAACGGCATTTTGAACAAATTCCTTGCTTACAAGGAAGACAAAAACGCCCCCAATTATTTCCAAAATAGAATGCAACCCCTTTAGAAGGACGCTTATCTCGAATGCGGAACGGATGTATTTTTCTTCGGATAGCTTTTTAAGATGCCACATTTGGGTGCCCAACGGGAATCGGACCCGTATCGCCGCTGCCACAGAGCGGAGCTTTACCACTAAGCTATGGGCACCATGCTATCCCTAATGTACAAGTTTTTGCCTGGGTTTTCAACTTGAAACGGTATTGGCGTCAAGCGTCAAGGATCAAGCCAGATCGGAAGAGAAAATGTTTGGTTTGGCATTTCTTCATAGATGATACATGATATATGTCACATGATACTTGATACCTTTTCTAGCTTCGAGTAAACTGGTAGTGGATTTTTAGAAATAAATTTTAAAACTTATATGTCTACCTTTCTCAAGAATTTTCTTTGGGCGATAGCGACCCTGATGGTCATTTCATTTGTTTTTTCTCTCTTTATCGAGCCGCAGAAAGAACCGATGAAGTTGAGTTTGAGCCAGCTTGCGGCGAAGGTAATCGCTCGCGAAGTTTCGGGAATAACCGTTAATGGCGATGAGCTCGACATCAAGCTCAAGGATGGCACGAGCGCTACGTCCAAAAAAGAAGTGGATTCCGGGCTGACCGAGACGCTCAAGAATTTAGGAGTGCTGCCCTCCGCTCTCGATAGCGTGGAGATTACTGTGCAGAGCGAACCGGCATGGGAGCTGTGGGCGGGGATTTTGATACCCACGCTTCTGCCGCTCATCATTATCGGATTTATGTTTTTTGTCATGTTCAAGCAGGCAAAAGGCGGTGTGAACCAGGCCTTCAATTTCGGCCGCTCCAATTTAAAACTTTCCACATTCAAGGACCGAGTCATGTTCAAGGATGTCGCGGGGCTCAAAGAAGCGAAGGAAGAACTTTTCGAGGTGGTGGATTTCCTCAAAAATCCAAAGAAGTTTTTGGATTTAGGTGCGCGGATACCTCGGGGAATTTTGCTCATGGGCCCTCCGGGAACGGGGAAAACGCTCATCGCGCGGGCAGTCGCCGGTGAGAGCGATGTACCGTTCTTTTTTATTTCCGCGTCCGAGTTTGTGGAGATGTTTGTGGGAGTCGGAGCGAGCCGCACGCGCGATGCTTTCATGACGGCGAAAAAAGCGTCACCTGCGATTTTGTTCATCGATGAAATAGACGCCGTCGGCCGGCAGCGCGGTGCAGGGATGGGCGGAGGGAACGACGAGCGGGAACAGACGCTGAACCAGATTTTGGTGGAGCTAGACGGCTTTGACCGCGAGACGCGCGTCATCGTGCTTGCGGCCACTAATCGGCCGGATATTTTGGACCCGGCGCTCCTGCGCCCAGGACGGTTTGACCGGAGAGTAATACTCGATCTGCCGGACTTAAACGATCGCGAAGCGATACTTAAGATTCACAGTCAGACCAAAGCAATGGCCAAGGGAGTGGATTTGCGGAAAGTGGCGATGCGTACGCCCGGGTTTTCCGGCGCGGATCTTGCGAATCTCATGAACGAAAGCGCGATACTCGCGGCGCGCCGTGGTGAGAAAACGATTGGGCAAAACGATCTTTTCGAGTCGATTGAAAAAGTCATGCTGGGGCCGGAACGAAAGAGCAGGGTGATTTCGAAAAACGAGAAAGAGATCACGGCATATCACGAAGGCGGCCACGCGCTCGTGGCGGCGGCGCTTTTGGGGGCAGACCCGGTGCACAAAGTTTCGATCGTAAGCCGCGGGTTTGCGGGCGGGTATACGATGAAGCTCCCGATCGAGGACAGGCATCTGCGGACCCGCGCCCAGTTTTTAACAGACTTAGCGTCTCTGTTGGGGGGATTTGTTTCGGAAAAACTGACGTTCGGCGATGTTTCGACCGGCGCATCGAGCGACCTGAAGCAGGCGTCCGAACTCGCGCGGAAACTCGTCACAAAGTATGGCATGAGTTCGCTAGGGCCCATCACGTTCGGGAACACGGAGGAGATGGTGTTTTTGGGGCGCGAGCTTACAACCGAAAAAAATTATTCCGAAAAAGTCGCGGCGGCCATAGATAAAGAAGTGCATGCATTTATCGACAATGCGTACAAAACTGCGCAAAAAGTTCTGACGGGGCAAAAAAATGTTTTGAAGAAAATAGCGCAGACATTGATTGAAAAAGAAACGCTCGAACAAGAAGAGTTTTATTCAATTTTGAAACAGGCCGATTTTAAGCCGATGGCGGCGTAATTCATCGCCGTTTTTTATGAAGCGGATTTCCTTCGCCGAACAAAGAATTTTAGTAAATGTTGCGAAGATTGTTTTTCTTTTAGTAATACTCACTTCCGTTTTTATATGGTGCGTTAAAGCGGCTTATTTAGATGTTCTTAAGGGAGTTTGGTCGAATCCAGAAATTATAAAAGGGGCAATATGGTTGAGCATTGGAATTGTTTCGGCATGGTTATTTTTGAAAGCCAGAGATCGTTTGGACGAGTTTACTAATAACGCGTTTTTCGAACTAAGGGGTGCAATAATTGGGAACAAGGCAGAAAAAGAAACTTTTATAAAATTGAGGGAATTGTTAGATGCACGTTGGTATACGATTTACCCAAACTTCAAAATTCCAGGCGAGAAGTTTGATTGCGATGTTGTGATCGTAGGGCCAAAAGGAATTATTTTAATAGAGGTAAAAGATATTTCCGGTAAGTATGATTTTGTTTATGAAAATACTTTTAAACACGACATCCATTTTGGTAACGCGTGTATCGATACACTAAGGGAGTACAGAAGTCCAAGTCGGGAGCTACTTCGCCATTGTGCGAGGTTTGAAAACTGGCTACATCGAAGCGGCTTAGAAGGTCTTTCGATAAAGAAAGCATTGATTCTTGCGGGAGGAAGAGCGCGAGTCGGAAGAATTGAAAACCCGCCTTTTTACATTGTTAATGATTTAGTAAATTTACCCGGTTTTTTCGAGAATGCCTACGACGATCATCGGTTCACTCCAGATTTCTGCCTACAGATTTCAAAGTTTTTCGATTCAAATAATTCCGCAATGAAGAGATAGCTTCACTTGACTGAGTTTCTTTGATTTATCCCCGTCTTTTCCCGTGGAACGCTTTGTGAATCTCCCGCAATTCTTTGTTGG
>CAYZZK010000009.1:0-6566 GCA_964483045.1 uncultured Candidatus Saccharibacteria bacterium | reverse complement strand
TATCCCCGTCTTTTCCCGTGGAACGCTTTGTGAATCTCCCGCAATTCTTTGTTGGTAAGGTGAGTATAGATCTGCGTGGTTGAAACGTTTGCATGCCCAAGAAGCGCTTGCACCGAGCGGAGGTCGGCTCCGTTTATCAAGAGGTCTGTAGCAAAGCTGTGGCGCAACTGATGCGCATGGACTTTTTTGGGGATGCCGGCTTCTTTCGCGCGCCGTTCCACCATCCTTTGCACCGATCGGGGAGTGATTTTCCCCATCGCTTTGCCGGATTTATCAATACTCACAAATAGGGCTTCTTCAGCATCGGCGCGTTTATCGATATATTTTTTTATTGCAATCTTTGCGTCGGGCGAGAGAAAAACCACGCGAATTTTGCCGCCTTTCCCCTGGACAGATAGCTCGCCGCGCTCAAGATCGATATATCGTTTCAAGTTGCACAGTTCCGACAACCGGAGGCCCGTTGAAAAAAAGAGTTCGAGAATCGCCTTGTCGCGGAGCGCGCGCATATTTTTTTCCTTCGGGGATTCGAGAAGGCGAGCTAGATCGCTGTATTCCAGGATTTCTATCTGCCGTTCGGGAATTTTGGGCAGTTCGATTTTTTCTGCGGAAAGCGCTTCTATGTCCCGCTTCGAAAGGTATTTCAAAAAATTTCGAATCGCGATAACATAATAACTCTGGGTGATTTTCTTAAGATTCGAATCACTCCCCCGGCCAGTTGCGCGACGGGCAAGCGCCACGCGAAAATTTTTTACGGTTTCTTCGTTGATGTCCTTCGGCGTTTTAATTTTTGAAAAACGGATGAATTCGACAAGGTACCGTTCATAATTTGCCCGCGTCTTCGGCGATCTATTTTTTTCGATCTCAAGGTAAGTGAGATAGTCGTTTAAAAGCTTTTGGATAGATTCCATTTCAATAATTATAGTGGTTTATATGTCGTAAAACGAGGGCGATAAGGTTGGATAGTCCAACTGACCAATTTGGCTAATCGCTCGCCGCTTGGAAAAAAAGCGCTCATTGCGCCTATTTTTTTGGTATTGGGGCTGGCTGTTGTCGGCTCCCGAGTAAGGGAGAGCGGAAGCGCGCACGTAGCAATGCCGTGCCCTCCGCTCGTTTTATTTTGGATTAAACATTGCTATTTTTTGGGTTTTAAATTATAATCGGCTGAATGCTCACAAAGAGAGTAAAAACAAATATTGTTACAGAACATCGGGTGAATGAAAAGGATACCGGTTCTGCGCAAGTTCAGATCGCGCTTACGTCCCGGCAAGTCGACGAACTGGCTGCGCATCTCCGGAAAAATCCGAAGGATCACCATTCCCGCCGCGGGCTTCTTAAGATGGTAAGCCACCGGAGGAAGCTCTTGGCGTATCTAAAGAAGAAACAGCCGTCGCAGTACGAGAAGCTGATTAAGAAATTGGACCTGAAGAAATAAATCGAATGAGGCCTAGTGAAAGTTTTGCGAACCAGCGGGTAGGCATTTTCGTCGACGCTCAAAATTTATATCATTCCGCGAAGAATTTATATCGCGGCCGTGTTAACTATGCCGAGCTTATTCGGCACCTGGTTGCGGGGCGGCAGTTGATTCGCGCGATGGCATATGTGGTAAAAAGCGAAGGAATCGAACCCCAGAAACAGAGCAGTATGCGGCAATCGAGCCGAACCGGAGACGGGGGATTAGACGATTTCGGGGGACCGGAGCGACCAGACCGCGGGCTATCTTCCGAGGCCGCCTTTTTTGATGCCCTTACCAAGGCAGGCCTGGAGTTGCGCATGAAGGACTTGCAGATTTTCAGCGATGGACTCAAAAAAGCCGATTGGGATGTCGGCATGGCAGTCGATGCGATACGAATGTCGTCGTTTCTCGATGTTGTGATTATCGTGACGGGCGATGGGGATTTCATCCCCCTCGTCGACTATTTGAAGTGGGGCGCAGGACGGCTCGTCGAGGTCGCGGCATTCAAGCGGAGCGCTTCGGCAAAAATCCAGGAGGCCGCGGATCGGTTCATTAACATTGAAGAGATTCCGAGGGCGGTGATTAAGAGATAAATTAGCGATTTGTGACTAGTAACCTTATGACAACGGGGACGACAAAAACATGGCATTTAAAAAGAAACAATTTTCGATAGAAGTTGGAGGCAAGACGCTTTCATATGAAATTTCAGAGTTAGCGGGCCAGGCCAATGCCGCGGTGCTCGCGCGCTATGGAGACACCGTCGTTCTCGCAACCGTCGTGATGTCGGCAAAAGACGCGCCGCTCGATTATTTGCCGCTTAAGGTGGACTATGAAGAACGGTTTTACGCGGCGGGAAAAATAATCGGAAGCAGGTTTATCCGGCGCGAGGGGCGGCCGTCCGACGAGGCGATCTTGGCCGGACGGGTAGTGGACCGGGCAATCAGGCCACTTTTTAACGACCGGCTTCGGCGGGATGTGCACATAGTCGTAACGGTTTTGGAAATAGATGAAGAAAACGAGCCGGAGTTCGTGGGGCTCATGGGCGCCTCGCTCGCTCTCGCAATCTCCGATGTCCCCTGGAATGGCCCGGTGGCAGGCGTAGGCATAGCCGAGAAAGACGGAAAGTTCTTAATCAACCCGACGAATTCCGATGTGAAGGGCGGATATGCTTTTGATGCCTTTGTCGCGGGCATCCCCGACCGCATAAACATGATCGAGCTTGCGGGAGATGATGCTGTCGAGGCGCGTGTCATCAAGGGCTTTGCCGAAGCACAAAAAGAGATAAATCGCCTCATAGAGTTTCAGACAGGTATCGTGAAAGAGATCGGGAAGCCGAAGGTGGAGGTGAAGTTTTCCGAACCAGAACCGGCGCTTATTGCTGCGATTTCCGAATTTTTAGCCGAGAAGTTGGAGCAGGCGATATATCATCCGTTGAAACTGGAGCAGGCAAGCAAGATCGGCAAACTTAAAAACGAGATGTTTGCACATCTTAAGGAAACATTTGAAGAATTTGACGGGAAAGCGGCCGATTTTTTGTTTGAGGATGAGATTAATAAGCTTGTTCACGCGAATATTCTAGAGAAAGAACGCCGGCCGGACGGGAGGCGGTTGAACGAACTTCGGGCATTGGACGGCGAGGTGGCACTGTTCCATCGGACTCACGGATCAGCGCTTTTCGTGCGCGGCAATACGCAGGCGCTCGGGATGTCGACGCTCGCGCCTACGTCGGCCGAGCAGCTTATCGAGACAATGGAGACGAACGAGAAGCGAAGGTTTATGCTCCACTACAACTTCCCGCATTTTTCAGTCGGCGAGGTCGGATCCTCCCGCGGTCCGGGCAGACGCGAAATCGGGCACGGCAGTCTTGCCCGAAAAGCGGTGGAGCCGCTGCTTCCGCCGAAGGACAAATTCCCGTACACCATCAGAGTGGTATCCGAAATTCTCTCGTCCAACGGATCCTCTTCGATGGCTACGGTGTGCGCGTCCGTCCTCTCTCTTATGGATGCCGGAGTGCCGATTAAAAAGCCGGCTGCGGGAATTGCCATGGGGCTTATGATAGAGCAGGGGCAAGCAACAGGAAGCAAACAACAAAGATATAAAGTACTCACAGATATTCAGGGGCCGGAAGATCACCATGGCGACATGGATTTCAAGGTGGCCGGAACGGAAGACGGGGTGAACGCTTTGCAGATGGATGTGAAGGTAGACGGAGTTACACTCGAGATGCTCGGGGCGGGGCTTGCGCAGGCAAAAGAGGCCCGGCTCGAAATTTTAAAATTCATGAAGACGCTGCTCGCGTCGCCGCGGCCGAAAATTTCTCCGTTCGCCCCGAAGATCCGGGCACTCAAGATCAATCCCGAGAAAATCGGCGCGCTTATCGGTCCTGGCGGCAAAGTAATCAACGGGCTTATCGCAAAATATGCCTTGACGAGCATTGACGTCGAAGAAAACGGGGATGTGTTTATTTTTTCCGACAAAGAAGAGTCTGCCGATGCGGCGATGGCGGAGGTTGCCGCTATCACCAAAGAATTCAAAGTCGGCGAAATCGTCGAGGGAACGGTGCTACGGATTCTCGATTTCGGGGCGATCGTGGATTTGGGAGGCGGAAAAGATGGCATGGTTCACGTCTCTGAACTTAAAGAAGGATTTGTAAAACAAGTTTCCGATGTTCTGAAGGAGGGGGATTTCGTAAAAGCGAAAATTATTCGCGCCGACGCCGATGGGCGTATCGGGCTTTCGATAAAACAATTGAAGTAGAAAAGCATTCCCTATTTACACCCGCTTCGGCTCGAGAAATGTAGCTCGCTCATGAACGAGAACATGCCGCCCTGTCGAATACTCCGGGCACCCGGCATGTTCTCTATTCGCTCGCACATTTCTACCTCACCTCTCGCTTAGGTTGGCGAATAGGGAATGCTTTTCTTGGAGGGCGAGGGAAGAGGTGTGCTAAAATAACCCAATGGATATTCCGCAGCAAGAAAATAATAGCTCTCTTGTTCCTTCTGCCCCGCCGGAGGTTAAAGTGCGAACGTATCAATCGGACCTCCTCTCTATGAAAGAAAGCGGCAGCGGGCTGCCGCAATTTCAGACAGTTAAGGCCCCGCGGCTACCTACCGGAGAAGCGCAGATTCCGAGTGTAACTCCTGGCGCCGTCCCGCAAAAAGCATTGCTGTTTCTAATGGCGGGAGTTTTAGTGGCGCTCGCGCTTATCGGCTACCTTGTTTATGCTTTGTTTTTTGCCGGAGCGGGACAAAAGCCAGTTTCCGAAGAGCCAGTGCAGAGCGTAACCGGCGGGCAGAGCGCAGAGCCGGCTCCTTCGGCGCCAACGGCGCTCACGCATCAGTCAGTTTTTAAAAAACCGGTGGACCAAAAAATTCCCCTCGTTTTGAGTCCGGCGGTTACGAGTGCCTCCGATTTGCAGACATACGTCCAGAAGTTTCAAAATGCCTTAAGCCGGGTAAGTCTCACGGCCAAGTTCGTAGAGGTAGAGCCGAGCGGCGATGATGGCAAAGGATTAGGCGTCGCCGATGTCCTTTCCGCCGCGGACGGCTTCGTGCTTGATAGCGATTTTTTGGCCGGGCACTTCAGTCCTGATTTAACGATTTTCGCATATCGCGAAAGTGGAAATTTTTGGCCGGGATATATTTTTACCTTGAAGCCGGACGAAAACTGGCTCTTTTTGAAATCCGAAGTTTCTAAACTCGAAGCATCCCAAAATATTCTGAATTTATTTTTGAATTCCCCGGAAGGGCACGGAGAATTTTATGACGGAGAGATAGCGTCGCAGCCCGTGCGCATCAGTGATTTTGCGTCTGGAGCCCGGTTCGTTTACGGCTGGGTGAGGGGCTACTTGGTTTTGAGTACATCGTACGCGGGGTTTGCGGAGGCGGTGTCTCGGCTGTAAAGACTTTGAATAAAATCGCGAGCTGCTGTGTTGCGGGGCCCCTGCGTCTCGGTCGGCGTATTTCTAATACGCCTTCCTCGCCACTTTCCCCGTGCCTCGCACCTTATCGATTTTGATCAAGGTCTCTGGGATCGCGGCTTTGAGCTAGTATTTAGAAAATAGTAAGTAGAAAATAGAAAAGGAGTGAAAAAATCTGAATAGAAATAGAAAACCGTGCTCTCATTTAAGATTGCACGGTTATAAAACATTTTTCATAACTACCTTTTCGTTTTGTTTCCGAGGAAGCTACTCAATTACTACACCAAAATTACTATACCAAAGAACTGACAAACCGAGACGAACTAACGAACTACCGGGAACTCACTCCTATCGATCCTTGAGATGCTCTCGGATGACAGAGGTGAATTTGTTGGCAATGAGGCATGCCTTCATATGTAGGAAGGATTGATTCATCATCGTTCCTTCTACCCAGTTCGTGACGTACAAAGTCGACACGGAGATGTCAAAACTTTCGTCTTCTTTGCACTGCGTGAGTTCGAGTAGGGTATAACGGCGATCTTCCCTACATTTGAGAGAATATCCGTGCCAAGTTATGTATACGGATAGCATAGGAACTATCACTAGATTTCCATTGTTATCCCGCCCCCAGTCTTCAGGCCAATCGAACTCATGAACTTTAACCGTGCCCGCCTTATACTCCTCTGGCATCAATTGCTCGACGATCTGGTCGAGAAGATTGACGAGGATGTTGGTCGGCAACCGCAGATGTACGTTTTTTAGACCGTTTTTCATGCACTAACCTTTCTGTTTTGTGTAGCTGAATTGCTACTTTCAGTTCCCAATGCCATGTCGGGAATTCAAAGTAGCAATCCAATCAATATCAAAGAACGCTTATACGTTAACATAATACTATTATTCCGTCAATATCCTTAAAAACCCTTGAAAAATAAGGGCGAAACGAGATAAGCGGGTTTAAGTTGGTCTAAAAAGCTATTCTTTTTCTTCTGATTCCGATCCGGATTCAGGGATAGTTACAGGATTCTTTATCGCATCAAGCACCTTCTTTTTTATTTCGCCAAGTAGTTTTTTGTCTTCTTTCAGCTTTTCGCGTACGTTCTCGAAGCCGGTGCCGAGTTTTTCTGCGTCGAAGGAGTAGCTCGCGCCGGATTTTTTAACCACGCCATATTTTATCGCCGTGTTTAACACATC
>CAYZZK010000008.1:0-18830 GCA_964483045.1 uncultured Candidatus Saccharibacteria bacterium | reverse complement strand
TTCTTCCTTCGTAAACGGGAAATATTCCTGTGCGACTGTTTCGTTGTATGCGAATGGAGAAATTTCTATCGGAAAAAATTCGCCATAACGGTATACTTGTCCTTTCGCGTCGGCGTATGGCATCGTGTTCATGTGCTCAATGATTTTCGGGACAAGTGCCTTATACTCGCTCTCGCTATATTGCTTGTTTAAAATGCAGAATTGTTTCTTGCGCATGGAAATGCAGCCGAAGAGATCCGATGAGCTTTGGCACCAGTCGGTATATGTGCAGTCGGTATCCGTGTCTCCATGGCAGAGAAATTTGGAGTTATAACTTTCATAGCCGCCGGCTAACTGCTCGTAAATTAATTCTAAGTTGGCGCCACCGGTAGCATCCCACACGTCACTGGAATTTATTACTCGGGAAGAATATTTAATCTCTTCACTGCCGTATACGTCGAAAGACACCAGCACATTTTTCGAGTTGTCTATATTATTCCCCGTACAGTTTACGGCCTTGGTGAGATTTCCGAACTTATGCAAAGAACTTTGCATAAGTTCTGAAAATTCTTTCCGCAGCTGTTCCGTCGCCGAGAATTTACCTACGGCGATCTTTTTAACTTCTTCCGCATAACTTTCTTTCGTATACTGCTTATTTCGCAGAACAAATTGCTTATTTCGAAGGTTTGAGCTCATGAAACAATTTTGGCAATTGACGCAATCGAACAGAAATGCCGACTCGATGCAATCGCGGGATCGAATCAAAAACTTGGAGCGGTAATTTCTGACCCCGTCGATATTCTCATAGCACCGTTCGGATTCCCTGATGTTGAAACAATCGAAAATATCTTTGCTTTTATCAATATTGCGCGAATAATACACGTTCTCCGATCCCGCGATAACGGATTGGGAAAGATATACAGTCTTGCTGTCGGCGACATAATTTCCATAATCGCAATTTATGTTGGTATGAATGTGCATGATGCCGATGCGCGGCACAACCTGCATCAATTCCTTAAACTGTGCAAAAAATGGCCTAGAAAAATCGTATGTTCGCCCATATTCCAATGGATCCCACCTGTCCGAATACCAGCACTCTTTGCAGTAGACCTTGAATGGCTTGGCCGCCTCGTCCAATGAGCGAGCGAGTCGAGGCGGGTCCGGCGAGTACATCGAAATAAAATTTTCCCCGCAAAGATCGCAGATGTCTTTATAAAGCGACCGCTCGTTCCGAAAACTCATCCGCCGCTGCAATCGACAATCAGGGCAAAACGTCGGCGCCGGGACGTCTATTTTGACATAGAAGGCCGAATCGTCGGTGGTTATCTCGAACTGCGTTTTGCAATTTTGGCACGTTCTATTTTCCGCAGATGGCATGGGTTCAGCTTACAATAGAGCAGCCGACTTGCAAACAAAAAGCCGGGTAAAACTTACCCGGCTGGGACTATTCGCTCAAGGCCCACTCCTGATCGTATCCGGAAGAAAAGACCCGACCGGGTATTTCTTCTGCAATTCTTCCGGCACAACTTCAAAGGTTATTTGAGCGGCACCTCCCAATCTGGCCACTCTTCACCTTCCCGCTACCGACTGGCAGTGGTCGTGAACGGCAATACGTATGGGACCATGCTCTTCCAGTGCTTCAAATATCGCAGCGCTTAATTTTGGTAGCCAATTTTTCATGATGTTTGCTTTCTCTAAATATTTTTTCAACGGACGGACTTACATAGTGGCATATTCTTTTCTGATGTCAATAGAGGAGAGTGACACGCACCCTCTTTATTGATGGCGCCGTTCAGCGACAATCGAAGTTTTAAATTTCTGGGGCTTATGCGCTTTGAGGCGGATGATTCTTACCTGGGGCAACCTCCCTTTTTTAATTCGGATGCGAAGATCCTCCTCGAGTCCGCGTTGATCATATCCAAGACAAATAATATCCGGCTTTAACTTTTTAAATATAGAATACGAACCTAAAATTTTATCTCCGAGAAATACTCTGGACACTCCCAGGATTTTGCGAACCGCCGCAAGCCGCGCACGCTCGTGGTAATGCGGTTTCCGGTTTTTCAAATCCATCACCGTGCTGTCCCGCGCGACAACGACAAACAGATCCCCAAATTTCCGTGCCTGTTCCAAAAAAGAAATATGACCTTCATGCAAAAGATCAAACGTTCCAAAAACGAGCACTGTCGCAGGTTTTTCGCGCAGACTATCTTTGCTCATCCGTAATCTATCTTCTATATCCTGCCCTACTGCTTAACTACCGACGTCATCCACTCGCGGTACGGCCTATTGAAGCGTCGAATGTCGATTGCGCCGATGAAAGGCACAGAGTAGGAATGATTCTGCTCGATGAGCGACTCGATCTCCGCAAGATGATGCTCGAGCGTTTTGATAAACATGCCGGCCTCCAGATGATTTTCCAGCTTCCCTTCCCAATTGTACATTGACTGAATCGGCCAAATGTTTACGCAAGACGCCAGCTTTTTGTCCAAGACAAGTTTGCCGATCTTCACCGCCTCTTCGGTATTTTTAAAAGTCGAATAGATTATGACCATGAGATATAGATGTTTTATTTACCCCGACCTTTCCTGAATAAATTATATGCTCGCCGGGTTGGTTTGAAAACCATAAATTGAGTAAAAGCTACTTGACAAATAAATTAAAAAATCCTACTGTTACGCCAGTTTAATTCCTATGTCCACGCACTGCATTTCTAAATAGAAAGGAGGAACGTTGAAAAAACAAGAATACAAAGCCGAATTTCTCATCCCCGAAAGCGGATCACTGCCCGAAATGATTTTGGAAAGAAGATTCATTGTAAAAGGAGGCGACCAGCGGGCAAAAACAGTAATGAAAGTAATCGGACGCGGCATTGCCTCGGAGCATGCTCCGAGCTCGCTTCTTCCAAAGGGAAAAAGAAAAAAGCGGTTTCCGGTTTTCAGAGTTATGCTCCTCGGTCTATGGAGAATCGAGGGAGTCGGGCACTTTAAACTGCTGTAATTTTTTCTGAATCAAAAATTGCGCCTCGCACAAACGGGCGCAGTTTTATTTTTATATCACCTCTTGTTGATAGCAACTTTCGCCCAGGACGAAGAATGTTACTTAAATAACTTCACGTTGGTAACATTCTTCGCAATACACAATTTCCGGCCTATTCGGCGCAAAATTTGTCTTAATCCCTTTTCCACATTTGTCACATTTCCGATCAAAAAGCTTAAATGGCCCGCGACGCAAAAGTCGTTCTATATGCCGGCAGTTAAAACACTTGCGCGGGACGGGAATAAGTGCGCGGCGATACATTTCGAGCTCCGGCTTGATGAGCCGATAATTTCGTCCGCAGACTTGCCCTGAGCTTGTCGAATGGGTGCACGCGAGCGTTTCATTCAGAATCGAGTCAGGAACGTCTTTTATATGATCTGGAATCTGTTCCGGCTTCAAGGTTTCCTGCCCACGCGTGGCAGGAATGTCGTTTTCCCAGCGAAATCCCTGCGCGAGCGCCTCTTCTCTAGTAAGCGGAAGATTATCTTGGCCGATTGCCTCATTGTACGCAAACGGCGCGAGCTCGGGCGGCATGAAAAGCCCGTAGAGATTTTTGGATGTGAGCTCGTCTACAATGCGTGCGCGGATACTTTTGTATTCTTCCTCGCTATAGCGCTTGTTCAAGATTGCATACTTCCCATTTTTGATCCCGTCGCAGCCGAAACACTGTTCGCTCGATCGCAACGCGAAAGAGTATTCGACGTCGTGGCAGTTTTCTGCCCACCAAGTTCCAACTACCCGCGCTCCGAGTCCGACACCAACTCCTTCGAGCACCAGTTCTGCGTTTCGGCCGTGCCCCAAGAGATCGAAGCTGTCCTTTGCAAACTTATTCGAAAATGAGTAGCGCACATCTTCGCACTGTGTAGATTCGAAACACGAAACGCAGTTTTTGGATTCGAAAATGTAGTCGCCGGTTGAGCCGACGGATTTTAAATTATTATTTTGCCGGCGCGGGAACTTAAGGGAATGCTCGACGAAGCGTTTTTTGGTTTCTTCGGTTTTGCCGTAGCTTCCGACTATCTCCCCCACCTTCTTTTTCCATTCTTCTTTGGAGAGCGGCTCGTTGAAGAAATAATAGGATTTGTGCCGCAGGTTTACGCAACCGAAGCAATTCTGGACACCAGAGCAATTCAAAAGGAACCATGAATCGAGGCATTCCAGAAGATTCTGCCCCCATGCGACACCGGAACTATTTTGGACATTCACCCCTTCATACATTTTTTCCACTTTGTCGGCGTAGTAGGAATCGAATGCGTCTCGGCAGTTGGTTAACCCCCGTGAGTACGCGCAGTTTTCGTTATTGGGTCCCGTGTTAAAACAAAGATAGCAATCTTTATTCGCTCCAGAGAAATTAGTGTATTCGCTGTTTATATTCGGGCCCATTGAAGGGCTTGCGTACGTCGCGCATTTTGGAACTTTGATCGACAATTCTTTTAACTGATCGAAAAATGGGCGGCTGGAGTTGTATTCTTGCGCATACGAGAATGAATCCCATTTGTCTGAAAGCCAGCAGTCGTTGCAGTAAACTGTATACTGCCCTTTCGGGTTATACATCGTTACGACCGATCGACCACAGAGATTGCACGTGCTCTTATAAAGCGTGCTTTCATTGCGGAAGGTAGACCGCCTTTTGAATCGGCACACGGGACAAAGCCCCGGCGGCGGCACGCCCATCTTTTCATAAAACCCTAAATCAGTTGCGTCGAGTATGAACGAGGATTTACAGTTATTGCATATCTTACTCTCCATTATCCAACATCTTATCTACTTCTTGATAAACATGCCAGCATTTTTTAGCGAAAATAAAAAGAGACCTTTCGCAAAAAGCTAGGGTCTCAATTAACTTGCGTAATCTTCCGCGTGGTTGATTACCAGTTTAATATACTCCCCCATAAACTTTTGTCAAGCGGTGGGGCTGTGGATAACTTTTTTCCACTGGAAAACGAGGTTTTTGCCTCATGCTACCTCGCTTTGATAGCAACTTTCGCAATAGACAATTTCCGGCCGTTCTGGAGCATACGAAGTTTCAAATTCGTTCGGGCAAGAATTTTCACCGTGGAAATGAGAGGCGATGTTTGCATATAAATTGTTTTTAGTGGTTTTTCCTAGACACATACACGACCGCTTTTGAAAACGTGGTGAGTTTGTTTTCTCGACTCGCTTTGCATGTCGGCAATTGGGACATAAGCGTGGAAGTGGCAATTTGTTCTTTTTATAAAAACCGAGCTCATAAGGAACAAAACGAAAGGCTAAAGAGCAATTATGATCGCATTTGCCATCGTGTTCGCATCCTAGTATTTCGTCTTTAACGGAATCTTGAAATTCAAAACTGTCAGGAATTTGATCGCCCTTTTTTGTTATCGCGTATGCCCGCTCATCCGGCTCGCACCAGTTATATCCCCTGTTAACTATTTCCTCTTTTGAGAGCGGGAAATAAATATGTGCAGTTTCGTTATATCCAAAGGGACTTTTTTCTGGTGGGAAAAATTCGCCATATCTATACACCCCTCCTTTTTTATCAACGTAGGGCTTCTCGTTCATTTGCGCAATAATTTTTCCCCGAAGAATCTCAAACCCTTCTTTTGAATACGATTTGTTTAAAATACAATACTGATTCTTTTTGATGCCAACACAACCAAATAAGTTTTTACCATCAACGCACCACATACTGTACTCCATATCGCGTCCACCGGGGTTAAACCAGCAAAAACGGACTCGTGAATATCGTCCGCCCATTAGAGATTCATATAACAATTCAGAATCTACGCCGAAATGCGTGAAATCGTAGCAATCCGATGCCATTCCTTCCCCCGGAGTTACGAGCATGCAGAATTTTGAATCTTGCAATTTTGCCGCGATGAATGAGTCCTTAACGTTTTTGGAATTATAGATATAGTCTCCTGAGACATTGGAGTTATGGCGTTCATGCATAAATTTTTGAGGATAGTATCTCTGCGACTTGTTTGATTCTGCATCCACGGCTTTTAGTTTTTGAATTGTTGACGGGTATAATTCATTTACCTTCTTTTTATACTCTTCTTTGGTGTATGCCTGGTTAAAAATGTGATATTTTTTGTTGCGGAGATTAGTGCATCCAAAGCAGTCGCTACATCCAATGCAGTTCCTGCTGAAAAAAACACTGTGGCATCCGCTGCAATCAATTGAAAAGAATGCTTGGTAACATTCCCGGCAATTTATAATTTCATAGCACGATTCGCATTTATCGATTAAATAGGTATCCATGCAATCTTTAGAATTGGTGACATTACTGCCGTAGGCACAATCTTCGTTAAAATCGCTATGAGTTATCAAGTAGCAATTTTTCAAGTAGCTAACCATATTTGTATATTCAGAATTCACCAGGCTTGCGTAGAGTCCAAAACGGCTCACTGCTGGAACACGGTGCATCAAGTCGAAGAGTTGTTCCAGAAATGGTTGTGACGGATCAAAATCAACGCCATATTTCAAGGCGTCCCATTTATCCGACCACCAGCACTCATTACAGTAAACTTTTATTGGGACTTGTTCAGAATATACAGCCAAAGTTGTTTTTTTACATAGCTCGCATATTCGTTTATGGAGCGATCGTTCATTGCGCCACACAAGCCGTCGCACAAGTCTACATTCCGGGCACCAGGTCGGCGGAGGAACGGACATCTTTTTATAAAAATCAAAATCTTCGGGTTCAATGACGAATTCGCTTTTACAATTCTGGCAGATTTTTGTTTCTGAATTCATGTTAGGCAATTTCTGCATGGTAGCATTGTTCGCAATATATGACTTCCGGCCTCTCGGGGGCATACGAAGTTTCGACTTCGTTCGGGCAAGAATTTTCACCGTGGAAATGCGTCGCAGCATTTTCATATATTCCGGCTTTTGATTGTTTGCCGGTACACTCGCATTTCCTGTTCCACAATTTCAACGGATTGCGCTGTTTGATTCGCTCATAGTATCTGCAGTTTGGGCATAGGCGCGGAAGCGGCAAATTCATTTTTCTGTAGAACTGAAGTTCCGGTTCGATAATTTTGAAAGCAGTCGTACATTGCTCACTGCAAGCTCCTTTGTGGGCGCAGCCAATGACTTCTTGGACAATTGAATCAGTGGCCTTTTCTATCGTGTCAGGCAAGTTTTCCGGATTCACTGTGACGGAATACTTCCGTTCTCCCGAATCTTTCCATGCGTATCCATTTGCTGTCGCATTTTCTTTTGTGAGCGGGAAATATTCCTGCGCAATGGTTTCGTTGTAGCAAAAAGGCGATAAGTCCGTCGGGAAAAATTCACCGTATGCATACGTTTGCCCATTTTTGTCAGCGTATGGCATATCGTTCATATGTTTTATAAGTTTTTCCACGGTTTCTCGGTATTCTTGCTCGGAATATTGCTTGTTCAAAATGCAAAATTTCTTATTACGAAGGCCGACGCAGCCGAAGAGGTTTGACGACCCGTGGCAGTTGTACGAATATTGCACGTCATGCGACGAGAAAATGTATTTAGAGAAAAATACTTTGTTGCCCGGATAAATCGTTGAGCATTCGTAGGAATTTTCCGAGTTGAGGCCGAAGTGGTCGACATCCACGCAGTTTTTAACGCTGGAATACGCAAGCCAGATATACGAGCAATCTTCCGCTCCGCCGAAAACTTCGAATGACCATTTGCAGTTTTTGACTCCTTCGAGATTATCGCCCGTGGAGTTTGTTGTCCGCAGCACGCGGGCGAATTTCCGGGGATATTTGAGCGACGCCTCGGCAAATTCTTTTTTGATTTTTGAGACTGTTTCGTGGCTCCCCAAATTTATTTCAGAAAGTTTTTTCGCGTATTCTTCCTTTGAGTACGGAACATTCCATATGTGATAGGACTTATTGACCAAGTTGACGCATCCGAAACAATTGGAACAGTTTTTACAATTTAGCAGGAATGCGGAATCGAAGCATCCCTCGCAGTAACGGCTGAAACGCAGGCGCGAGCATTGCAGGCAATCTATCGTTTCGTAATTGAGCTCGCTTTTGGAAACCCAATGCGTATCCATGCTATCTTTGCTGTTAAAAATGAAGGTCGAATACAAGACATTTTCATTGAAATCTCCGCCAATCACCAGATAGCAATTTTTATTCCCTTCGGTGATGTTGCAGTAATCACTATTTACCGGGTTGATGTTCAGCACCGCGATATCCGGTACCTCGCGCCAGAGGTCGCGCACCTGTGTCATAAACGGCTTTTCGAAATCTATACCTCTGCCATAACTCAAAGCATCCCAAGAATCCCCCCACCATGTTTTATGGTCGTAGACACAGTCTTTTTTGTCCGGAGAAAACACCGAAACCAGTTCCTCTGCGTGCCCCGGCGCGTCGCATTTCCGTTTGTAGAGCGAGCGTTCGTTTCTGTATGCCATGCGGCGCTGCAGCCGGCATTCGCGGCATCGAGTCGGCGGCGGGACGTTGATTTTTTTATAGAAATCGAAGTCCTCCGGCTCAATGACAAACTCGGTTTTGCAGTTTTGGCAATTCTTTGTTTCTTGTTTCATGTCGCTTGTCTCTTATTTATGCCACTTCCGCCTGATAACATTGTTCACAATATACGATCTCCGGCCGACTCGCCTCGCCGAAGCCTTCGGCGGTGCGCGGGTCGGACGGATAGGAGGTTTCAAATTCATTGGGACAGCGGTTTGAGCCATGGAAATGCGAGAAGGTGTTTTTATGCCTTTTGTCTGCCGAAGTTTCACCAGTGCAATTACAATTCCGCTTCCAGAGACGAAGCGGGGTGCGCTTTTTGAATCGCTCAAAATGTCTAGTGTTTGGACACTTTTGCGGAAGTGGGATATTCATCCGTTTATAAAATTCGAGTTCGTTAGGCGTAATTCGAAATGCTTTTGTGCAATTATGTTCTTCTGTAGCGCGATTTCCGCTCTCATCCCAAGCGCGGCACAAAATTATTTCTTTCGTTATATTGTCCGGCACGGAAGCAATATCCTCTGGCAATTCTTTCCAGCTTTTTGTCGGCGCATATTCTTTTTCTTGTTTATTTTCCCACGCGTATCCCTCTGCAAACGCTTCTTTTTTGGTAAGCGGGAAATGCTCTTGAGCTACGGTTGTATTGTAAGCAGAAGTGGAAAGTTCGGTCGGGAAAAATTCGCCGAAGCGGTATTCTCTTCCCTTTGCGTCGGCGTATGGCATCGAGTTCATGTGCTCGATGATTTTTTGAACCGTGCGGCCGTATTCCGCTTTTGGGTATTTAACATTTAAAATCGCATACTCTTGGCTTTTGAGTCCAACGCAACCAAAGAGGTTGGAAGACGAATAGCAATTGTCGCAGTATGTCAGATCATGGCATGCGTTCCAGCATTCGTTCACAAAACGGATGCGAGAGCAATCATAACCGCAGTTTCCGGTTTCGTAGATAAGTTCGCAGTTACGTCCCCAGTAGGAATAGTCCATGCAATCTTTTGAATTGAATACCATAAGAAGATTTTTTCCATCTTCCACTCCTCTGCTTTGATAAGATTCTTTCACATTCCTACAGTCCGTAAGCCAATTACCAGAAACGTTCGTGCAATTAGTTTCGATGAGCGCTTCTCGGATAAATTCCATGAGTAACTTTTTAAATTTTGGCGCGAATGCCTCGGTTCCTTTTCTCGTTGCTAAATTCAACTCATCGAGCTTTCCTTCATATTCTTCTTTGGTGTACGGCCGGTTCAAAATGTAATACTGCTTGTTTCGCAAACCGATGCAGCCGATGCAGTTCGAGCAGTTGCGACAATCGAAAAGAAATTTGGAATCCCTGCATTGCCTACATTCCTGCGAGTACTCGAGATTGTAACACCCGATACAATCAACGCACTCATAGCAAAGTTGCGACTTGTCCACATTGAAACAATCCATGCAGTCTTGCGATTCAGAAAGAACATATGAGTAAAAGCAATCTTCATTGTAGTTCGCGCGCACGATGAAATAGCAATTTTTGTTATAGCTTGCACGGTTGCAATATTCGGAACCAAGCGTGTCTCCCTGCTGCACGAACGCTGCTCGCGGCACTCGGAGCTTAAGTTCTTTGAACTGCTCGAAAAACGGCCGAGTAAAGTCGTACGGTTCGCCGAACGAAAACGGATCCCATTTATCGCCGCGATAGCACTCAAGACAGTACACAGGGAACTTCGTGCCGGGCGGATACATCGCGATCATGCTTTTGCCGCAGAAACCGCAGGTATTTTTATAGAGATGCCGCTCGTTGGCGAAGGAGAGTCGGCGCTGAAAACGGCATTCGGGACACCAGGTCGGAACCGGAACTTGCAGCTTTTCATAAAAAGAAAAATCGTCAGGCTCGATAACGAACTCGTTTTTACAACTTTGGCAACTTCGCGTTTCAGTTGGCATCAGTTCGTTGTTCTATAATCTTAATAGCTTTTTATCTGTTTTAGCCAGCACGCGGGAATTTTTGCCATTAACCACGACATCTTCAATCCGTATGCCGAACTTTTTTGGAAGATACACGCCGGGCTCGATCGTCACCACTTCATTGCCGCGCAAAATATCTTTTGATCCTGCACTTATGCTTGGCTTTTCGTGAATTTCAAGCCCAACGCCATGTCCAGTGCCATGAATAAAATGGCCTTTAAATGGAGACCCGTCAATTATTTTTCTTACTGCTGCGTCAATATCTTTTGCAAGTTTACCTCGAGCTTGTCGAAGGGCACGAATCCCCTCCTCTTGCGCACGAAGGACAGTTTCATACGCTGCCGCAAATTCGTTCGACGGCGACTTCCCAACCCAAGTCGTTCGCGTAAAATCTGAACAGTAACCGCTATACTTTATACCAAAATCTATGAGCAATGGCCCATTCGTTCCAATTTTCTGCGCACTCGAAGCATGATGTGGACTCGCGGAGTTTGTGCCGAAAGCAACGATTGGCGGGAAACTCATGTCGTCTGCGCCGAATTTAAATGCTTCTTCTCGAATGAGTCGCGCAAGATCAAGCTCCGTCTGCTTGCCCGGGCGAATGCCTCCGAGAACTTTGTTGAATATTTTGGCGGTAATTTTTTGCGCGCTCTCAATTAATCCAATTTCTTTTTCTGTTTTCCGCGCCCGGAGATTCTGTACAAGCCCCGAAACCGTCACAAAGTGGATACCTTTCATTTCTTTCTTTAGCCGCTCAACAAAACCAATCGGGGTATATTCCTCGATTGCAGCCCTCCGAATCTTTTCTTTTTTGAGTATTTCATCTATCCGCTCAAATGCCGATTCACTCGCTGAAAGTACAACCGCTTTAATTCCCTTATTAACTTGCCCTCCAACCGCTTCCCGATATCGTTGATCAACGATAAGAAACTCACCCTTTTTCGTCTGCAGGAAAACGGCGGTCGTTCCCTTGAACCCCGTCAAATATTGAATATCTTTATGTTCCGCAAATTCGGGCTTATAGAGAAGATATGCGCCCGCAGGATAAATCGGCTTCATACGACTTCAGGTGCATAAAAGGTTTTGTCCTTCGACAAGCTCGGGATGAAAATTGTTATCATGCGATTTCAGCTTGATAGCACTGCTCGCAATATATAATCTCCGGCCGCCTCGCCTCGCCGAAGCCTTCGGCGGAGGGTGGGCCTGGTGAATACGAAGTTTTTATCGGCTTGGCACATTTCGCACACGTCCGATCATAAAGCCGAGGAGGGTTTGTTCGCGCGAAGCGGGCCTTTTCACGGCAACGCGAACAGAAACTAGGCAAAGGTAGATTAAGTTTCCGCATTAAATCAAGCTCGCCCTGAACAACTTTAAATGCTTTCCCGCACTCAAGACAACCAATCACCTCTTTTAAAATTGAATCGTCTGTTTCGGCAATTGTATCAGGCAAATCACTTCCTTTTTTTGTAATTGCATATTGATTACTTTCTCCCTCATACCAACCCATCCCCAAAGCTGCAATCTCTTCTTTTGTTTTAGGAAAAAATTGATACGCGAGTGTTTCGTTGTAGGCAAACGGCGAAAAATCAAGAGGCAAAAATTCGCCGTATGGCCACTGCCTGCCCAACGAATCCACATATGGATTTTTAGCCATATCCTGGCGAATCCGAGCAGAAAGCTTTTCATATTCTTCTTTTGAATATTGCTTATTTAAGATGCAATATTGTTTGCGCTTCAAATTTACGCAACCAAAAATGTGTTTACAGGAAATTGCGAACATTGAGTACTCGTTATCAAGTGAATCCGGCCAACACATAAGCGAAAATTTTATGTCACTCGCTCCCTCGCCGACGGTGGCGGACTCATAAATTCGCTCCGCGCCATTTCCCCAGCCAGAATAATCGTAAACGTCGCGAGTCGATGGAACGCTTACAAACTCAACAAAGCGCGAATCTTGCGTACTCGTGACCATATACGCATCTCGCACATTCTTCGATTCGTAAACATAATCACCGGTAACATTCACATTTAAACTATTTCCTATATATGCCCGTCTAGGATATTTGTTCCAGAATGCATATACGCGCTTTCTCATCTCGATAAGCGCTGCACGCGAATCTAGTTTGAACTCCTCAAGTTTCTTCACATATTCCTCGCGAGAATATTGCACGTTAAAGATACAGTAATTTTTATTCCGGAGATTGATGCAGCCGAGGCAATTTGTGCAACCCGCACAACTTCGAGAAAACCATACATCGGTACATGAATCGCATTCTTCCGAAAAAAACGTTCTATAACACTTTTTGCAGCCGATATCTTCGTAACATAGCTCACATCCATTCATGCGGTAACAATCGAGAGAATCTTTTAGCGCATTTAAAAATGTGGAGTAGAATGCATTTTCGCAATAATCCGCCCAAAATATAAGATAGCAATTTTTGCAGTGACCGAGGCCATTGCAATAATCGCTATTCACATTGGTTAGATGCGCAGCCTCAAGCCCTTGGTGCGGTGTTTTTAGGTTGAGTCCGCGTACTTGCTCAAGAAATGGTCTCGATGGATCATATTCCATTGCATACTCGGCGCCGTCCCAGTCATCCGCCCACCAACAAAATACGCAATACACTGTTATCTTTTTATCCGGCGAATAGATAGAAATAATATTCTTACCGCATTTTCCGCACGGCCGTTTATAAAGATTCCACAAATTAGTGAACGTGAATCGGCGTATCCTTCGGCATTCGGGGCACCACGTGGGCGGCGGAACCTGCATCTTTTCATAGAACGAAAAATCGGCCGGTTCGATCGCAAACTTCTGCTTACAGTTCCGGCATTGTCTATCTTCTGTTTCGGAGTTCATTTTATTTTCCTACTTTCCACTTTCTAGACTCTACCCGAAGAACGGATTTTTCTTCATTGGCGCGGCAGACGCAAGCATCTCCTGAATTCTCTTCGCTTCTTCTTGCACCAATTCACTGTCATAGTCCCCGCTATGAGCAGTCGATCCTTCGTACGACGGTCGTTTCTGATCTAAATGAATGCTGAATTCTATCCCTTCTTTGCCGTCAAAAATATACGCGTGGAAACGCGGATAATCGCCGGCGAGCGGCCGGACTGCGTTTAATTCGCCCCTCTCGGTATAACCGATCGGCTTATAATTTATTTTGCGAGCCAGATTATTGAGATTGTAGTGCGCATTTGAAATCGTAAACTTCATAACTATAAACTTATAACACTCGGTAACAATTAACAATTTTAGTTCTTAGTTATCGGTTAAAAGTGATTAGTTAAATCAATGGCTCGGGCGTTCCCTCCTCTTTCTTTTCTGCGGCTTTTCCCGCCCCACCGGCTTCATTTCTTCCTTTCCCTTCGATAATCGCCTTTTCCTGAGCGCTGCGGATGATAGAAGATTCTTCTTCTTGAATCAGTTTCTTTGCCGCATCCGCCGGAATGGTATATTTTTCGCGCGAGCGCTGAATAATTTCCTTTTTAAAAGACCGATGTGTCGCGGGAAGCACTTTGAGCGTTTCGGCGGAAAACGGGTCATACGACTCACCGTCTATCATCATTTTGATATAAAACTCTTGCATGCCGAGGTTGATCATATCTTTCACATCGAAAATCGGCGCGAGTTCCGGTTTTAGAGTTACTGCGTCATCGCCGCCAACACGGAAAACGATAATGCTTCCCACATTTCCCAAAACCGCGGCTTGCACGCGCGGAATGAGCTGGCGAATATACTGGTGCGCGACGGTAAGACACATGCCATATTTTCGGGCCTCGGAGAGAATATTTTCAAACGTTTCCGTGACAAGGTTATGGAACTCATCCACGTAGAGATAAAAGTCGATTCGGTCTTTTTCGGGCATCGAGGCGCGAGCCATGCCTGCCTGTTTGATCTTGGTAATGAGCATGGCGCCCAAGAAACTCGAGTTCTCTTCGCCGAGACGCCCCTTCGAGAGGTTGACCACGAGGATTTTCCTCGTATTCATGATTTCCTCAAAATTAATTTTGTTTTCTTTCTGGCCGAAAATATTGCGCAGCAACGGGTCGGACAAAAATTGCCCCAGTTTGTTTACGAGCGGAATAATGGCATCCGTGTCAAATTTTTCCGACCAATCGGCGAATTCAATCGCCCAAAAACGCTTTACCATGTCGTCCTCAATATATTCCACGACTTTTTGGCGGTAGTTCCGGTCGGTGAGCATCGAGATCATGCCGCGCATCGTGGCGTGCGGATAATCGAGAAGCGCGAGCACCGTGAACCGAAAGACGTGCTCAAGCCGCGGCGTCCAATTTGCGCCGAATTGTTTTTCCATAACTTCGATCAGTCCTTGCGCGAGCTGGTGCTTGAATCCCGGGTCGACGTTCTGAAGCGGGTTGAACGAAGTGGGAAAGCTCATGTCCGTGGGATCGATGACCACCACGTCTTCAATTCTATTTTCCGGTATGAAATCGAGAAGCGCTTCGATCACATCTCCATGCGGATCCATGAGACACAGCCCATGGCCGTGCGCGACATCCTGCCGCAGGAGAAGCTCGAGCAGTTTCGATTTCCCCACTCCGCTCTTCCCGACGATATACAAATGCCGCCGACGGTCAATACGCTTGATGCCGAAAATGAATTTCTTCTCTTCGAGCGAAGCGACGTAATTCGTGCGCCCGATAAATGAAACCTCAACCGGGTCAATCTGGCCGTATATCGGAAGCTCCGACGGCGGCGGCGCATATTTGATTATTTGAATCTTTCCGGCTTTGGGCATAGTTTTATTTATATAAAATTCCTCAACTTTCAATTATTTAATTTTCAATTGACCAAACTTAGATAGTTTCTTTTTCATTGAAAATTGAAACTGGTTAATTGAAAATTTTTTATTCTGTGTGCCCCGGCGGCTCTCCCAAAAGTCCGAGCTCTTTGAGGAATGCTTCATATGCGGCAACGGCTTTTTTGCCGTCCGCTACGCTTACTACATATCCCGGCGTGCTTGTCAGTTCTTTTCGCAGTCGATTAGCGACAAAAACTTCTTCGTCGTGTTTCAGATCTTCGAGCTCGAGATTGGACAACCTATCTGGAAGGGTCTCGCCGGCAAATCCCAGTTCTTTGAGTACGTCATTTACCAGGTTATCCGCCTCGATGATGGCCGTCTTAGCCGCTTCGGGCGAGTCAATTGCCAGCTTCGCCACCGTAGAATTCCAGCGCTCGATAACCATTTTTTCTCTCAACGTCAGAAACCTCTTCGCTTTTTTAATGCCGAGATCGAAATCAGGGCGATAATGCATGGCTCGCTTCAATGAATAAAGCAGAATGACCAGCGCTCCGATATCCAGCAAAACAAAAATCAAAATCAGCATCTGTATGAAGGGCGTAATAATCTGGGAATTTAAAGTTTCGAAAGAGCTGTTCATTGTAGCTATTTATACTTCTCAATGTCTTCTTCACCGCCGTAGATCGGAAGGCCGGCGGGCGGACTCATCTTCCTGCTCACGACTCTTTTTACATGCGGCGCGGTAAGCACTAGGAAAGTCGGCGGATGGAAAACCGTGGCGATCGATCGATTTGTCATGATGAACTTTTTGGATTTGAAATTAAAATTGAGCCAGTGGCTTGTCAAAAGTTTTCCCATGAATGTATGGTGCACCATTTCTCTGTGGCGGTAGTTTAACAGAAGACGCTGCTTTTTATATTCGTTTCGAGAAGCCGGAGCAATATGGGGCCAGTGCCAAATCTTCGTGCGGGTCGCGGTGGATTCGTTTCTTACGAACGAATTTAAGTCGGCCGAGGAATATTGGTTAAAGATTCCCATAACTCCCCTCCTGGGAAACGTATCGTAAAAAAGCTCTTTCGGCGAAAAGTAAATAAAACGGATGAGCGTTTCGAATCCGGGTTTTGAAAGATTTTCTTCGACGGCCGTGAGCACGTCTGTTTCTCCGGGAGTGCGCAGAAACGATTTCCTAAGCCCGCTGAAATCGTCCTTTTTATCCTCTCCCGCCCGCACGATGGGAAAATGAGGAAGGATTCCCTGGAATTCTACTTTTCTTTCAAAGCCGGATCCTCCCGACGTCGTTTTGTGCTGTACATCTTCCTTAAATCGAAGTTTTTCAATAAGATCTTTCCATTTGTCTTTCCATTTCGGGGAAGCGGGCTCGAGCAGAATTTGGATCGCGATAATCTCCTCGCCTTTTATTTTTCCAAGAACTTCCAGAGCGAGCGATATGGGATCATACTGTCTTTCCTCGTCGACTGCCTCGAAATCAATATAACTTTTTATAGGATAGGCCTCCTCTCTCGCGAGAACCAGTTCGCTTCCCCACATATCGTATCCCCGCTGGTATAATTCACCGACATTTTTCGGGAACCGGCTCGTGTAATCTTCCACTTCGACTATTTCCAAGTCCGGGTAGTATGAATAAAACGCTGCTTCAATGAGATCGCGCTGCTTTTTATACATACGCAAATAAAAATGCACTTCGCCGCCGAAACTCACCAACTCGAGGGAATACCATCGCGTCACTTCCCCATCGATCCATATTTCGCCGAAATCTCCGGCATAATTTCTCAAGGCATGAATGGCCGACAATATCTGCTCCATCGCCCGCGGACTTTTGCGGACTTCTCGAGGCATGCGCAACTCCACGAGAATGAACGGCGTCTGTTCCTTATACTTTTCCTGCTTCCAAAAAAGCCAGGTTGATTGGGCTATCGGGAAAACGATGGCGAAAAAGACGATTGACACAAAAAGCCAAATTAAATCCTGCGAGGACGATATTATTTGAAGAAAATTCATAGGATGTTCCTGCTTTTATTATACCCCGTAGGAAATAAAACGAAAACAGAAGATATTTCCGTTGATTGCATGACGGCTGCTAAACCGGACCGGGAAAACCGGGAGGTTTATGCTTGCTGCACTCTGTAATTGCCGTCGGGAAGCCGTTCGAAGAAACTTTTGTTCTGAAGATTGATGATGACCGTGTTCGGCTTAAAGAAGCGCTGCTCGTTTACCTTCTGGATTATTTCCTCCGACGAAAGCGGTCCATGCTTCTTTAAAATCTTATGGATGACATCTCGCGCTATTCCCGGCTCATAGCCATGTTCTTTGAGGCCATACATTCCGCGTCCGACCAGCACGAAGCGCTGATCTTTGATGAGTTCATTGTGCACCGTCGGAGCAAGCGCAAGCTGGGCGCTCAACTTCGCCTCATTGATCGCCTTGGTAATTTCCTCAAAATGAAGCGGCTTCTTTTTCTTTTTGAGCACGAGGTAAATCCGGTCCCGGGTTGTCTTTGGATTTATTTCCGGCCAATCGCTCAAACCGATATCGCCGAAAGAATTCGAGTGGATTTTCTTCGTGATGCCGAGCATATGTTCGGTTTCGGTCTTGGTTATTTTCTTCGTTTTAATAAAATCTTCGAGGTGTTTTTTATAGAGACCGCTCAAGGCATCGGACTTTTTATTTTTGAGAAAAAGTATCCAATCGTTTATAAGTACTTTCGCCGTTTGGAGCGATTCCTTATCCGCGAAATAAAAAGAGTGGAAATCTTGATCCTCCGGATGAACAAAAAAAGCGGCCGACCCTTCAAGGAGAAAAGCGATGTGATTGTCATGTATTCCTTCGATAAATTCTTTCGCGTAATTCAAGAGCGCCTCTTTTCGGATTACTCCGCCGCAGCTTTTAATATATGCAACCAGCCGGTCAACAATTTCGGTCGAATCCTCGTCTTTCGAAATACGCTGTCTGATTTCTATGAGTGCGGATTTTTCTATCTGTCGGACGCGCTCCCGGGTTATCCCGATTTTATTTCCGATTGCAGCAAGCGTTTCGACTTCCCTTCCTTTTCCGAGTCCAAAACGCGCCTCAATAACCTGTCTTTGGCGAGGTGTGAGGTGAAGGAGCAGCGAATTGATTATTTTTTGGGCGGAAATCATATTTTTACAATTTCTATTATAAAACATTTAAAGCCGAGTCGTCAACCCCACCTGTGGAAAACCTAAAACACCCAGTATTTCCAGTGCTTTATTGTCCCTGCGTGCTTTTTCCGCCTGCAAGCAAAAGCCCGGGACTTGCGATGAAGATGGAAGAATAAATACCGGTTGTAACTCCGACAATAAGCGTCAAAATAAAATATTGGAGATTTATTGGCCCCACAAAATACAGACTTATGAGAACGAGGATAAGCGTGAGCGAGGTATTGATGGATCGGGCAAGCGTTTGATTGACGCTCTCGTTTATGATCTCCGAGAATTTCTTTCTGTCGCGATGAAGGATGAGATTTTCTCTGATCCTGTCGAATACCACGATCGTGTCATGCACCGAAAAGCCCATCACGACAAGAAGCGCGACGACGAAATTCCCGTCTATTTCGATGTTCAGTTGATGGCCGAGAAACGCAAGAAGCCCTGCGGGTATCACGACATCGTGAAAAAGC
>CAYZZK010000007.1:0-18880 GCA_964483045.1 uncultured Candidatus Saccharibacteria bacterium | reverse complement strand
ACGGGCTGTAGTATACCGGTAGTACGCATGCATGGGGTGCATGTAGACCGGGTTCGATTCCCGGCGGCCCGACAAATAGAAAAACGCACTGTTAGTAATTTTTAAATTAGCTTTCCGGCTCTACCCTTCTTCCATTTTGCTTTGCGAAGCAGAGGATAAAATACGTCTTCTTTCGGTTCGACGAGTAATCCATCTCGTGAGTTCTTGGGACGATATGGGCCGGAAATGAATCGCACAAAGGGAATATCGGTAACTATTGCAGCCGGCGTAGACTCGTTTCCTTCGCCCATGACGGTCACCGCGGCGGCTGCAATGCCGTCAGCCACGTTTCGAAGTGTAACTTGGAGAGCGTGCCCGAATAGATCCGGTGTACCCCGATAATCGGTAAGCGGCTCGAAGCCGTAAAATCCGATTGATATGCCGACCGTGCCCCTTCGGAGAGGCATTAAGTGGGAGTCCGTGACGAGCACGCCGCATTGCGTGACCTTATAGGTTTTTCGCAGCCACAGCCATATTTTTTGGGCTGACTGATTTGGATTGAGCGGTAAGAGCGTAAAATAATCCGCGCTATTGCTTTTATCTATCCCCGCCGAAGCCAGAAGCGCATTGTGTCTTATCGCTGCTTGATATTCGAAAAGGCGAGTTTTGGTTTTCGGGAAATAATATTCGGCTTCTTCGGGTACGAGCTCTTCCCGGGTGTACGTGGATTGCGGCAAGGCACGTCCTTCCCAGATGCTGACTGCTTTAGAAGTTACGACCACGATGCTTCTTTCGGCAAGCGATTTCATTGAATGCGCTAAAGCATCCAATAAATCATCCCGAGGCGGCACAAGCACTCTGGTTTTTATAGGTTGTACAATCATTTTTCGACAGGAGCAGGGGAGTGATTTTTTCATCTTCCCTGCCCCGTTTATTTTTTTATTTCGATTTCATCGATACTTTTACAGACTAATTCTTCGCGCCGCGCGGAATTTCCGCTGTCGGAAGAATGCTTCAAATGTTTGTTCTGTAACTCCGACACCGCCCGTAGCATGGATTATTTTCCCGGGTTCAATAACCATTGCGAGATGCCCTATTCCTTCCGCTATGCCCGTGACCGCATAATTGATGTAACCATCAGTGAATACCAGATCATGCGATTGCAGATCCTCTGCGTCCACGCTTGTTCCCGTCTCGAGCCATGATTCAAGGAGATTGCCAGACGGCATATGAACGCCGTAGTGTCTAAAGAGCCACGCGATAAAACTCATGCAGTTGAAGACACGAGGCGCTTCCCTTATGAGCGCATCACGCTTGTACGGAGCGCCGACATATCTTCGAGCAAGTGAACCCAGGGTTTCTGTAGAGTAGATCATATAGTGCCTTTATCTTAATACCAGCGAACAAAAAACCCGCCGAGAGGCGGGGGACTGCTCCAAAGCAGGCCTCTAATTGCCCTCTCGGCGCGGAAGCGGAGATTGCCAAACGAATCCTGACCATGTTGCAATTCGATGCGTGCAAAGCATGGGATTATTTTGCAGCCACTACCGGCATCGGCGCTTTTACTCGCGAAGGCCGTATTCGCGGGACTCTATTTTGGGATTTCAAACACTGGGCGCAAATAAGCTTCCTAATCCCGTCCACCTTCGCGTATTGGAGATTTGGATATTTTCGTGATTTGGATGTCGGGTTATAGTGTCCCCGGAGCAAAAGCCGCCTTCCTACGATAATGGAGCCCTTGCCGCACGTTGCGCATTGTCTCATGATTTTAAAGTAATAATACTCGCTTCGCTCGCGAAATGCAAGTTCTTTTTTACTAGCATAAACCTCCCTTCGAAGGGGATTCGGAACACAAGCTGAAGCGCCTTACTCCGGTTTAACTTTCAATTTCTTCGATTTTTTTCTATTGAGTTTCGGAAGGCGAACAGTCAGAATCCCGTTTTTAAAATTCACCGTTGCGTTCTCGGGATCCACCTCTTGGGGCAATATCACGGATCTTGCAAACCTGCCCCAATAGCATTCCTGATAGAAATAATCCTGTTCACGCACCTGGTTCTCTCTCTTTCTTTCCCCGCGTATCGTAATCGAGTCGCTCGATACGTTAATGTCGATATCATCGGGCTTTACGCCTGCGATAGCCGATTCGATCACAATGTCGCCCGCCGTTTGGTAGACATCGACGGTGAGCTGGCCCTCCGGCTCTCCGCTCGTTCCATCTTTGACTTCCACTTTCGGCTTCTCGACGACATTACTCGATTTCGCGAGTTCCACTCTCATAAAATCCTCTTCTGCCTTGTTCCGCTCATCAGATAATTCTCCAAAGAATTTTTCGTTTGTGTTTTCCATTTTTGTAAATTTATTTCGGCGTTTTTTAAATCACTTTACGTTTCAATTTCTCAAAATCGCTTAGTATGAAAAACCCCGCAATCGAAAGAAACACCAAAAGATACATGAGATCATCATACTGAATTATAAGGTAATTGAAAATCGTATGCAAGATTGTCGCCGCCGCAAGGCCGATATAGATATATTTGGTCAACTTAAAATCCCGTATATCGAGCGCCCAGAAATACCCGACGATTGCGGACGCCAGGGCATGGAGAAGGGTTGCGCCTACAAAACGCAGGGAGGTGATGTGGAAAACGCTGGTCAAGAAAACGCCCTGCGCACTGCTTACGCCGGCGATTGCTCCGAGGTTTTCGATCGCCGCGAATCCCAGGGCGGCGGTGACCGCGTAAATCATCGCGCCAACGGGCTCATTGAAATAAGGGCTTTTGTTGACGCTGATGTATGCCGCGCCGAACTTCGTCGACTCCTCGATGAGCGAAACAACGATAAGCGAAATGATGCTAAGTCGCGCGATTCCGAAGGCGGGGAGTATACTGATGTTCAAAATGGTCTCCGCGATAAGCGCCACGGCCGCGGAAGCCATCCCCATCAAGAATGTGGAGGCAACGAGCCGTCGCGGCACCGGATGCATGTCCTCCTTGAGATAAAAAAGTAGCCACACGAAGCTGGGAAGGAAGCCCGCGAGAATGGAAAAAAATATTGTAAACGCATTTACGCCGGAGAAATCAATATGTAGCTGCATGTATATTGGCGGGTTACTATCGAGCTCAGCTCGACCATTTCTCTATCATGAGAAGCTTGTCGGCATGAATCCTGCCATATATTTCTTCGGTTATAAACGGCATGAAGGGGTGCAGCATTTTGAGCGATTCAGAGAGGATTGTTTCGAGCGTTTGATAGGCCACAATGTTGTCGATGCTCATGGGCGAGGAGGATTGAAGCGCGGCTTGCCGCAGGCGGGCCTGCCCGTCCGCCAGCCCAATAGTGTCATCCGCCCGGCCAGACCGTTCGGACGGGTTTTGGGGAGAAGCCGGGCGAAGACGGGGTTTGTAATTTTCGATTATCTTATCCGCAAACGTGTGCCAGATATAATGATACAATTTTTCCGAAGCGAGGTGAAATTCGAACTTTTCGATGTGTTTTGTTACCTCGGATTTTATTTCGGCAAGTTCTTTTAGATTTTTCTTGTCTTCTGCTGTAAGCGCTAGTTTTCTAATCACTTGGCTCTTGCTATTTACTGTTTGTCGTTTATCTCCCGGCGCCGGCCGCTGTGCGTCTTGTGTCGCTTGTGTTTCCGATGTCTCTGGTTTGTTCAGCAGCACAAATCGGGCGATGTTCCAAATTTTGGTCGCGAAGTTCCGATACCCTCTTATTTTTTCCTCGGATATGATGATGTCATTTCCGGGCGTATTACCCGCGACAAGCGCCATCCGGAGCGCGTCGGTTCCGTAGATCTCCGCAACACCCAGGGGATCGATGACATTCCCTTTTGATTTCGACATTTTCTGCCGATCTTTGTCGCGCACGAGCCCGTGGAGGTACACGGTTTTGAAGGGGATTTTCCCGGTTCGGTAGAGCCCCAGCATGATCATCCGCGCTACCCAGAAGAACAAGATATCATGGCCGGTTTCCATAACATCCGTAGGATAGAAGGTTTTAAAATCGCTCGATCCATTAACATTTCTAAGCTCAAATGCCCAAATGCCATGCTTTTCGATGCGGGCTTTGAATATGGGGCGACTTTCAAGCCAGCCGCGATATTCTTCGGGATGATATGGATGAATTTCTTTCACGTCATGAGCGGATAACAGGGAGTCGATCGACGGAAAATGTTCTACGGCAACGATTTCTTTCGTAATAATTTCGCTTGATAAAACGCGTTCTGTTTTTTCTTCAACAAGCGAAAAGTTAAGAATATCTCCCGCTTTAAATTCTCTCCAATCTTTTTGAGCTCCCCTGGGCTTTCCTGCTCGGGTTTCAAATCGCTTAGTTCCATTTTTTAATGCCTCAAAAATCTTTGCCCCGTCATAAATCTTGAGATCCCATGCCTTCGGTTTCCCACCTTTTTTCCTGGGTGCACGCTGGGAATCGGAAAATCCCAAGGTAAGGAATGGCCATTGCCCCGAGGAGAACCAGGTATCGAATACGTCTGGATCTTGCTCGTAGAAATGACCGCCGCATGTAGGGCATGGGTCGCTTAGTTCCATTTCCCAGATTTCCGCATTGCCCATAAGTTTTGACTCTTTGATTGGAATGTTTTTGATCTTGTGCTGCAAAGTTCGTGCGACGCCGCCGTGCCCCACGACGACAACGTTTTTGTGCTGGTGGGCTGCGTGATGTTTTTGGAACGCATTCCACATTCTTTTTATAATTTCCTCCCACGATTCTCCGCCCGGTATTCTAAAACTGGGATCAAAGTGGCGTGAAAAAGTTTCAACAGAATATCTTTTTTTAACTTCATCATGCAGGAGCCCGTCCCATTCTCCGAAATTTCGTTCGCGGATATCCTCTTCAACAATAATTTCCGCTCCGCACGCCGCAGCTATAATCTCCGCGGTTTGCTTTGCGCGTATAAGAGGGGAAGTGATTATGAGATCTACTTTTTTGGTTTTTAGCTTTTCCGCGGTTTGCTTTGCCTGTTCAATGCCAACGTCGTTAAGCGGGATATCTGTTTTGCCCTGAAAACGGCCCTCCTTATTAAAATCCGTTTCTCCGTGCCGAACCATAAACCAGTGCGATTTTATCTTTGGGCCGATGCTCGGTTTCCCGCACCCGAGGCAGAACCAGGCCGGAATTCGGATTCCCCAAACGATTTGCCGGGAAATATTCCAGTCGCGGATTGTGCGAAGCCAATGGAAATATACTTTTTTCGCACTGCCAGGATAAAATTTTATGTTGCCTTTTTTTACGACCTCGATTGCCCGCGTAGCGAGCGGCGCCATTTTCACAAACCACTGTTTTTTAATTTGGGGCTCAATCGGCGTGCCGCACTTGTAGCACGCGCGAACGCTGTGGGTATATTCCCCGTCAATCTTAACCAGAAGGCCTTTCTTTTTAAGTTTCTCGATAATTTTGGGACGGGCCTCGGAAATTTTCATTCCAGCGAATTCTCCGGCGATCGGCAGAAGTCTGCCATCGAAATCGATAATTTGCTCTTTTGGCAGCTGATGCCGTTCGGCAATTTCAAAATCTGTAGCGTCGTGCCAGGGCGTGATGGTCATCGCGCCTGTGCCAAATTTCATGTCAATCGCTTTGTCTTTTACGACCGTCGCGGTAATCGGGCCGTTGATCCACTCAAGCTGTATCTTTTCCCCATCCTTATATTTTTTATAGCGCGAGTCCGCAGGATGCAGTACCACATATTTATCGCCGAATTTGGTTTCCGGCCGCGCCGTGCCGATGGTGAAAGGGCCGTATTTCAAATAATAAAAACTATCTTTTTGCTCGCGGAACTGGTTTTCAATGTCCGAAAGGGAAGTGCGGTGTTTGGGACACCAATTCACAATCCGCTCGCCCCGATATATAAGGCCATCCGTATGCATTTTTACAAACGTATTTTCGACTTCTTCGATGATTTTTGGATCAAGCGTAAATTTCTCCCGTGACCAGTCGCATGAAGCGCCAAGCTTTCGAAGCTGGTTTTCCATGGCCCTTTTATTTTTTTGGGTGAAGTCCCAGATTTCTTTCCATAGTTCATCGCGCGACATCGCAAACCTGTTGTGTCCCTCTTTTTCCAGCTTCTTGTCGAAAACAACTTGAGTTTCAAACCCGGCGTGATCCGCGCCGGGGAGCCACAGCGTTTTTCTGCCGCGCATCCGCCAAAATCTTATTAGAATATCTTGCAGCGTCACGAAGACGGCGTGCCCTACATGCAAAGACCCGTTTGCGTTTGGCGGCGGCATAATGATCGAGAAGGGCTTCGCTGCCTTTGAGAGCGGGAGATTGTCCGGATTGAAAAGCCCTGATTTTTCCCAGTGCTCATAAACTCGGTCCTCAATCGACTTATGATCGTAGCGGCTTGCCATGAGCCCGTCGAAGCGGCTGTCTAATTGATCCATTGCACCATTTTATCTTGGATTGCCCGGAAATAGAAGAAACGGCGGATGTGTATACCCGCAAGCAAAGAAGATATTTTCACGAAGGATGCTTTGCCGCAATATTCAAAACATTGCAAATAGCTGTGGGCGCGGCGGGAAATATCTTCGACTTCTCTTTTGTTTCGTGTGGGGTATATAATGCTTTTGTTTAGCCATGCCGAACAATAAACTAAAAGACAATGCTTTCGAAGAATCCCTAAGCGAGGAGTGGACAAGAGATTTAGACGTCATCGAGGTTCCGCTCGGAAATAAATCGCTGGCGTGGCTTGGTATTGCCATTTCGTTTATGGGCCTGATCGTTGTCTCTCGGATTGCTTTATTGAATTTAAACGGGCAGTTTTACAGCGCCCGCTCGGAAGCAAATCTGATTGAGCGCGAGCGCGTCCCCGCGCCTCGGGGCCTCATTACGGACAGAAATGGGGTCGTGCTCGCGGAGAACAGCGCCATTTTCACTGCCGTGCTCGACGTGAAGGAGTTTTTGAGACACAAAGAGACCCAGGAAGAAACACTTAAGCAACTCGAAGATACCCTACATATCGATAGAGCTGCACTATGGAATTCAATCGAAGGCGCGAACGAAAGCGAATTTCTTTCTCCGATCGTGCTGAGCGAAAATTTGAGTCAGACAGAAATAATCGACTTGAAAAGCCGCAATCTCCCGTCGGTAATCATTGAAAACGATTTTGCGCGCCGCTACAAAGATGGGCAGATTTTTTCTCCGGTTGTAGGATACACGGGTCGAGTAAACTCCGCAGATTTAAAAAACAATCCGAAGCTCGGCGGCGAAGATTTGATAGGGCGCGCCGGGATTGAGTCGTTTTACGACGCGGAGCTGCGCGGCGAGCCGGGAGTTGTCTCTACTGTGCGCAATGCGGTGGGGAATGCATTGGGCACGAAAGAAAAGAGTGATCCGAAAATAGGGACTTCCGTGCGTCTGACGATTGACTCCGGCCTCCAGGAATATTTATATAATCGGTTGCACGAAGGGCTAGTATCGCTCGGTCGGAAAGTTGGCATCGGACTCGCACTTAATCCGCAAAATGGAGAGGTATTGGCGCTCGTGAATATTCCATCGGCGGACAACAACATTTTAAGCGGTTCGGGACATACTGCCGAAAAAATTGAAATGCTCACCTCGCCGGATAAGCCCCTGTTTAACCGCGTGGTGGGCGGCTTGTATAATCCAGGATCGACGATAAAGCCGCTCGTCGCAGTCGCGGCTCTTACGGAAGGAGTTATCGATTCGACGAGAAAAATTTTCTCTCCCGGATATCTGGACGTGCCGAATCCGTATAATCCCGACGCCCCGACCCGCTATATGGATTGGCGGCACCAGGGGAATGTGGATCTCGCCGCCGCGATCGGCCAATCGAGCAACGTCTACTTTTACACGGTAGGCGGTGGCGCCGGAGATATTCGGGGGTTGGGCATAACCCGGCTGCGTGCGTGGTGGGAAAAATTCGGGCTCGGCAAGGCGATGGGGATCGATCTGCCGGGGGAAGGGGCGGGTTTTTTGCCGTCGGCCGAATGGAAAGAGAAAACAACGCAAAAGCCGTGGCTGCTGGGGGACACATACAACGTTTCCATCGGACAGGGCGACTTACTGCTTACTCCTCTTCAGCTTTTGTCGTACATCGACGCTATGGGAAATGGCGGAAAAATATATCGGCCATTCGTGAATCTCGATACGTCCCACCCCGAAGTCTTGGCGGATCTTTCGAATCTGGACACGGCGATCAAAGAGGTCCAAGCGGGCATGCGAGAGGTTGTGACTTCGCCCTTGGGAACCGCCCGATTACTCGCCGATTTGCCGTTTGTCGTCGAGGCGAAAACCGGCACAGCTCAGATACATAATAACGAGCAGGCGAACGCAATTTTTGTCGGTTTGGCTCCTGTGCCGAATCCGCAAATTGCTCTTTTGATTTTGGTTGAAAATTCCAAAGAAGGCAGTTTAAACACAATCCCCATAGCGAAAGACGTACTGAACTGGTACTATAAAAATAGGATTTCCAATACGATTAACGACTAGCGATTAGTCCTAACCACTACCATTAACCATGTCAGAACTTAGAAGAGATTTAGTTTCCGGAGATTGGATAATCGTTGCTCCCGAACGGGCGAAACGCCCAAAGTCTTTGGGCGCCAAAAAAGCCAAACGCGAGGCGTCTCCAATCAAGGAATGTCCATTCGAAAATTTAACGTGGTCGGGCAATTGGCCGCCGATTTTGAGCTTCCCGAGCGATGCGAAGTGGGAGGTGGTCTTGATCAGAAATAAATACCCCGCGCTCTTTCATATCAAGGGCTGTGCGCAGTCGTTTAAAAAAGGGCCGCATATTATAAAAAGCGGAGTCGGAGAACACGATTTGGTGATAACGAAAGATCACCATAAAAATTTTGCGGATATTAGTCTTACGCAGGCGACGGAAGTGCTTAAGATTCTGCAAAAAAGATACAAGATGCTCGCGAAAGACGAGTGCAGCGTATATACGTCGACATTTTTTAACTGGGGACCGAGCGCGGGGGCGTCCCTTTATCATCCGCACTATCAAGTGCTTACCCTGCCGATCGTTCCTCCGGATGTCGAGCACTCATTGCGCGGCTCTCACCGCTACTTTGCCGCCCATCGAAGGTGCGTTCATTGCGTCATGCTAGATTTTGACATGAAAGAAAAAAAGCGAATTATAGAAGCCAATTCTTCGGCGGTGTCTATTGCGCCGTTTGTCTCCCGGGTGCCGTTTGAAGTGCGGATTTTCCCCAAAAAGCATTTCCCGAGATTCGAAACCACTCCCGACAGGGTGCTCAAGGACGTCGCAGCGCTTCTTCAATCGACCCTTAAGCGGATAAGAAAAAACATTGGCGATCCGGATTTGAACTTTTTTATCCATACGGCTCCGCTCAAGGGCGGCCGGTTCGGCTACTATCATTGGCATATAGAAATTATTCCAAAGTTTTCGAATTGGGGAGGATTTGAGCTTGGAACGGGCATAGACATAAACGTGGTTGATCCGGAAGTGGCCGCGGCGATATTAAAAGGGAAATCTCCGAAAAGCAATGCTGGATAGAATATCCAAATCCAAAGTTTTGAGCGCTGTTTTTTTGATAAGTTTCGGGTTTGTATCCGGCGCGGTGATATGGGCGTACACGGCGACAAAGGACATCGAAGGGCCCCTTGTATTACATTTCAATAATATTGTCGGTATAAATCAAACCGGTACGTTCCTTGATATGCTCTTGGTCGGTATTACCGGCGCAGTGATGGTAATCCTAAATTTCGTGCTCGCGCTCGAGCTTGAGGCGAGGGACTTTTTTCTGGGGAAAGTCGTCGCGGCCGCGACGCTTTTTTTGAGTATCTTGATTTTTATCGCCTTTGCCGCTATTATAAGCGTCAACTAGTGGTTGGAGCTACTAACCACTAACACTATTATGACATTCGCAATAATCGAAACGGGCGGGAAACAATATAAAGTGGCCGCCGGAAGCAAAATTAAAATTGAAAAAATCGGCGCCGCAGAGGGCGGTAATTTTATTTTCGACAAGGTGCTTTTGCGGGCAGATGGGGAAAACGTTATTGTGGGCACGCCGTATATTTCCGGGGCGACGGTGGAGGGAAAAGTGCTCGCACAGGCCCGAAGTAAGAAAGTAATAATCTTCAAATATCACGCCAAAACCCGCCAGCATAAAAAGAGAGGTCATCGACAGCATTTTACGGAAGTTGAGATGATGAAAGTTTAATAGCAGTTTCTGGGGGCGGCTCATGAAGCACGTCAATATCGAAATAAAAGCAAGGTGCATTAACCACAATAAGATTCGAGACCTGCTTAAATCACGGGGCGCGGATTTTAAAGGAATCGACCACCAGATAGATACGTATTTCAAGGTTAACCGCGGCCGGTTGAAATTGCGGGAAGGGAAGATAGAAAATTTCTTAATTTATTACGAGCGGGAAAACAAAGAAGGCCCGAAGCAATCGGATATAATCCTCCTCGAAACGGCTCCGGGCTCTTCGCTCAAAGCCATCCTGGTTAATTCTATGGGGGTGCTTGTCGTCGTCGATAAGAAGCGAGAGATTTACTTTGTTAAAAACGTAAAGTTTCATATTGATACGGTGCAAGAATTGGGCACGTTTATGGAAATTGAAGCGATAGATGAAAGCGGGAGTATCGGAAAAGAAAAATTGCTTGAACAGTGCAATGAATATCTTAAGCTTTTCAGTATTTCAGACGCCGACTTGATTTCTGTTTCTTATAGCGACTTGCTGCTTAAAAGGGCAGGAGCCTGATTTTGGTCTCGTGTTTATCCGCCAATCGGAAGAAGCCAGGCCGATGTATTCAATATCGCACCAAAGTGGTGCGCGGTGTCGTTCTTGACAGAATAAATGGAAGAATTAAACTTATCAGGCAAGTACGTTAGTCATGCCACCGAGCCCCCGGCATGACCTTGTGTACAAGCGCATGTTGGGCCATTGCGAAAGCGATGGCCCTTTTAATATCTTGTAAGATTCTTGCTGCAGCTATCAATCTCTGACTATTGACAAGGTAAATGAAGAGAATTAATCTTTACTGACTGTGGCACACACCCTCAGCCCGTGTTAAGTAGCCGCAGTGCAAAACAGGCCGTTGCGCAAGCAGCGGCCTTTTTCTATCGCTCACAGTCTTGACAAAGTTAATGAGGAGTATTACCTTTATTCAGCTGCCGGTGAGACATGCCACTAGCCCTGGTTTGCAACCTGCATAAAGTAGGCCGTTGCGCAAGCAGCGGCCTTTAATTTATCTGCTAAAGTCCTTTGAATGATTTATCTTTTATCCGCTTCGATGTAGAATAACCAGGTAATGATCGACGTAAAACTCTTACGAGAAAACCCCGAAAAAGTGAAAAAGGGCATCGCGGCTAAAAAGTCCGATCCGAAGCTCGTGGATAAATTTTTGGCAAGTGACGGAGAATGGCGCGAGCTTGTGCAAAAAATGGAAAAGCTGCGCGCCGAGCAGAAAAAGATAAGCGGCCAGCGGGACGTTGAGGCCGGCAAAAAAAATAAGGAGCTGATTAGGGAAATCGAAGCGCAGATTACTGAAGTGGAAAAAGCGAGAGAAGCGGCGCATCTTAAAATCCCGAACCTGCCAAGCGAGGATACGCCGATTGGCGTAAGCGAGAAAGACAATAAAGTCCTGCGAAAAATTGGCGAGCCGAGCAAACTGGATTTTGAACCCAGAGATCATGTTACGCTCGGCGAAGCGCTTGGCATTATAAACACTGAATCTGCGGGGAAAATTTCCGGCACGCGGTTTGCGTATCTTATGGGCGACGCGGTGAAGCTGGAATTCGCGCTTGTGCAGTTCGCGCTTGAAACGCTTACTAATCCGGAAACTATCCAAAAAATTGCCGACTCCGTGCGTCCCGGGCATAACGCCCGGCCATTTATTCCGGTTGTTCCTCCCGTGATGATCAAACCGGAAATTTTTCAAAAAATGGGGCGGCTCGACCCGAAAGAAGAGCGCTATTATATTCCAACCGATGATGTGTATCTGGTCGGGTCGGCGGAACACACGCTCGGGCCCCTCCACATGGATGAAACGGTCTCCGAAGCGGCGCTCCCGATTCGCTATATCGGCTTTTCAACCAGCTTCCGCCGCGAAGCGGGATCGTACGGCAAGGACACGAAAGGAATTTTGCGGCTGCACCAATTCGACAAACTGGAGCTTGAAAGTTTTTCTGTGCCGGAATTTTCCGTGGATGAGCAGAATTTTTTTGTCGCGATTCAGGAATATCTCATGACGTCGCTTGCGATTCCATATCGGGTTGTTTCGATTTGCACCGGCGATATGGGCGGGCCAGATGCCAGGCAGATCGATATCGAAGCGTGGATGCCCGGGCAAAATGAATATCGGGAGACGCATACTGCGGATTTGATGACGGACTATCAATCACGGCGATTGGGGACGCGCGTAAAACGGAAAAACGGGGAAGTGGAATTTATTCACATGAACGATGCGACCGCGTTCGCAATCGGCCGTACAATCATTGCAATTATGGAAAATTACCAGACCAAAGAGGGCAAAATAAAAGTGCCGAAGGCGCTCCAAAAATATGTTGGTAAAGAAATCATCGGATAGGATTCCTGCCGCCACAAAGAGAGCTTTGGCGGACAAGCGCACGTGGATCGAAATAGACTCGAAAGCCGCGAAAAAAAACTACGAGACGTTTCGCGGCCTCATTCGGCCCACAGTGAAACTGTGGGCAGTTGTGAAATCGAATGCGTATGGCCATGGGCTTGTGCTGTTCTCGAAGCTTACGGATACGTTCGGCGTGGACGGGTTTTGCATAGATTCGATCGTGGAAGGGAGTCGGTTGCGGGAAGAGGGAATTCAGAAGCCAATTCTGGTTTTGGGCCCGACGCTCCCCACGCGATTTATGGAGGCGGCAGCGAACGATGTAACCGTAAGCATTTCAAATTTCGAAGCATTGTATGCCATGCTCAAAGCGAAAACCGTCCCGTTTTTTCATGTAAAAATTGATACGGGCTTTCATCGCCAGGGTTTTTATCTTGAAGATGTCCCCCGGGTTGCGCGGTTTATTTCGGCTAAAAAGAACGGGAAGCTTCACGAAAAACTTCGTGGAATATTCACTCACTTCGCCGCGGCGAAAGATGTTGCATACCCCGGATACACGGAGATGCAATTCGAAAAGTTTGGCCGTGCCCTAAAAATTTTTCGGCACGCGGGGTTTCGGCGCCTTGTCGCGCATGCCGCCGCAACCGGAGGGACGGTGCTGGACTCTAAATACCATCTAGACGCTGTGCGGGTTGGAATGGGACTGTACGGCTACCACGGGTCGCCCGAGCTCGAACTTCAGCTTGATCGGATTAAGCTGGAGCCCGTGCTGCAGTGGCGGACGGTTGTAAGCGAGGTGAAGCGGATCCGCAAGGGAGACTACATTGGGTACGATATGAAGGAGCGAGCGCTCGTCTCTGGGATGATGGCGGTTCTGCCCATCGGATACTGGCATGGATTTTCCCGTTCGCTCTCGAGCGTTGGAAGAGTGCTCGTGAACGGGAAATTTGCGCGGGTTTTGGGCCGCGTTTCTATGGATCTTACGGCGATTGAGGTGACGGGAATACGATGCAAGCCGGGGGATATTGTGACGCTTATCGGCCAAGAAGGGACGAATAATCTCCGGGCTCTCGAACTCGCCCGCATTTCCGAAACCCATCATTACGAATTTTTGACGCGGCTGAATCCGCTGATCGAACGAGTTTTGGCCTAGAAAGACGATGCAGGAGTCACAAAATTATATTTCCGAGATTTCGGTGCGCCGGCGTCGCCGGCGCATATATGCTTTGCTCGGTATGCTCGGCGTCGCCATATGTGTCCTTGCCGCCGGCGCTAATTGGGTGTTTATATCCTCGCCGTTTTTCCAAATTGAAAAAGTAGATATTTCCGGCAATACGCTGATTTCCCGATCCGACGCAATGACCCTTTTAGAGGCAGGTATTGTAAGTGGCGCATGGTGGAAATCTGTATTGGGGCTAAATAACATGCTTGTCTGGCCCGACTCGCTTACTCGCGCCGGCAGCGCGGCGTTTTATCCCATCGTTAAAAACGTAACCATCTCAAAGAACTATTTCAAAAGGACGGTGTCCGTAACGATCGAAGAACGCGAGCCAATCGGAGTCTGGTGTTATGAAAATAGTGGGACGTGTTGGTGGTTCGATGGCGAAGGCGTCATTTTCAGGCGGTCTCCGTCGGCCAAAGGGAATTTGATAACGGTTATTCGGGATTATTCCCAAAAAGGCGCGGGATTAAACTCTAAAATTTTGCCCGATCAATATGTGAAAAATTTCTTAACGATTATGGAAGTGATGAAAAAGAGCAAGCTGGGCGTAAAGGAAATAGTGATAAAAGATCTCGCCCTTGAAGAAGTCGAGGTGCGAACGCGCGCCGAGCCCGGCCCGGCTGGCCCAATACTTTACTTCAGTCTTCGCTCTCCGTCGGAGAGCGCCCTTGCCGCGATCCAATATTTATACGGCAAGCCGGGATTTAAAAATCTGGAATATATCGACTTCAGGGTAGAGAATAAAGCGTATTTTAAATAAACAAGTAGGGCGGATGATTTGTGACTAGCTAGAAGCCGGATGCAAGCAAAGGCGGCATTACGTGCCGGCTTCGAATTTGGAATTTCAGGGGCTGGCCGGTAGAATGCTAGTGATGGAAGAACGCGAAGATCAAAAGGCGCGGAAGGTCTCGGATATAAAATATATTTCCGGCGCCATTAAAAGAAAAGTTGAGAAAAAATCTCCGAATAAGCTGGCACTCGCCGCAATTTTCTTGCTCATATGCGTGCTTGTGATTGCGGGAGTCACTTTCTTTCGGACTATATCCTCAAAACTCTCGGTATTTTCGGATCGCCAAGCGGTGCAGCCAGAAGCCGGGGCGGATGGAATTAACGGCTTTAACTTGGATGCCGCGAAGGGAAAGCTGGGCGAAGTGCTAGATACGCTCAAGCAAATTTTTACGGGCGCGGGAAAATCGGTTGCTGGCGCCGGAAACCTCGCAGGCGAAATTTCCGGCCTTTCTGAAGACGTCAGATTTTTAGAGGCGAATATAGTATCCCTTGTTTTGCAAAAAAAAGGAGAAGACGTGATCTCCCGGCTTGAATCGATTTCCGGCCATTTAAAGAAAATGCAGGAAGAGGAAAGCAACTTCGACGTGGCGGTGAATGCCCTGGGTTCTTTTGCGTCGAGTTCGATGAATTCTTATTTGTCGCTAAAGTTGGATCTTCTGAAATCACAGAAATTAGTAGACTCGGCGCTCTTGTGGCTAAACTCCGATAGTCCCCACCATATACTTGTGATGTTTCAGAATCCGTCTGAAATTCGTCCGGCTGGCGGTTTTTTGGGCAGCTACGCAGACGTGTTTATTCAAAAGGGGAATATCGAATCATTTGATATTCGGGACATAAGCGATCCGGATAAAGTACTTGAGACCAAGACAATTCCGCCGAAACCGCTCCAAGCGCTCGTTAAAAACTGGAGGGCCGCAGATTCGAATTGGTTTTTCGATTTTCCGCAATCGGCCGCAACCGTTCTGAAATTTGTCGAATCTTCGCCGCTCTACGCCGACAAGCAGTTTTTTTTTGACGGAGCGATCGCGGTTTCTCCCAAAGTCATTGAGGATGTGTTAAAGATTACGGGGCCCATAACCGTCGGAGGCAAAACGTTTACCGGCGATAATTTTCTTTTAGAAATCCAAAAAGCCGTCCAGGCGGGGCAGGCAAAAAATATCAGCGTTAGTTCTGGAGCGCAGCCGACGTATCCGAAAGGAATTTTAAAAGAGCTCGGCACTGCAATTCTGGAAAAATTGGCTTCGATGAGCGGATCCGTTGGTAATAGTTTCTCTGGCATGGCAGCGGATTGGATCGACAAGAAAGACACGATGATGTATTTCAAGGACGCTGACCTCGAAAATTTTGCCGTCGAATACGGGACGTCCGGGTCAGTCTATGAATTTTCCAGAAATTTTATGGGGGATTACATTGCGCTTGTCGAGGCGAATATCGGCGGCGGAAAATCTGATATGTTCGTTAAGCGGGATGTGGCGCTGGAGAGCCAAATCAACGCAGACGGCACGGTAGGTGATCGCGTAACGATAACGTTAGACCATCAAGGAAATACAAGCGCGGATTGGTGGTATAAAATTCCCGACCAGGTATATGTGCAGCTATTCGTGCCGCCATCGAGCCGACTTACGAATTTTACCGGCGGCATTGCCAAAGAAATTGCGTCTCCGATTGACTATGCAAAGAACGGATATGCGGAGAATCCGTTGGTTGCAGAAATTAAATCAAGTACGGAAAACGTTTTTGCATACCCGGTCGTGTCGGTCCATCCGGAGCTCGGTAAAAAAGTCTTTTCGACATGGATACGGGTGAAGCCGGGCGAAAGCAAGCAGCTCGTTTTTGGATATACGCATCGGCTGTTTCTTCCCCCGGCGGACGGCCGGACATATGATTTCATTTTCGAAAAGCAGGCGGGAACGGAGCGCACATATACATTCAACCTAAGCGCGCCTCCCGGATTCGTGTTCGAAGAAAATAATCTCCCGACATTTGAATACGAGTCGAACGATCCGTCCGGCCGCGTTCTTATACAACTGACCATGAAAAAAATTCAATGACGTTGTAGGATTAGCTGCAAAATGTTATAAAACGTTCTGTTCTTGCAACAATTACGAGAAAGGACAGATTACGTATGATCTTGAATGATGCGCTTCTTACGGAAACGACAAGGCAGGACAGAGCAATCTGGTGCAAAGTAATGGATGCGGCTCTGCTGTTTGATAAATATCACGGCTCGAAACAGGGACGAGGAATTTCCAAATGGAAATTCGAATGTCATTCAATCTGCCGAGCGCTTGCGAAAGTAATACCGAGGGTTGTCGTGGGGACGGGATATTATGTCGGCGTTCGATTGAGGAAGGGGAAAAAGGGAACCAGAGCAACGCCGATATTCGCGGAGCATTCTTGGCTCATTACTCCCAGCGGCGCAATTATCGATCCATATCCCGTCGGTTTTTTGGCGGCAACCGCCGCCTTGGTGGTTGGAAAAGGGCCGTACAAGCGATGGGGATCCAACTTGTATTTACCCAGCAAGCGTGTGGCTGCGCGAGTGCCAAAAATGAGGGGAATGGCTCAAAAAATAAAGGAGCTGGCTGCCTTCACGCGGCGGGCGATTCGAAGTAGAAAAGTAAAGTAAAAAAATCATTGGGCTGGCGGCGAATGTCGCCAGCCCTCACGTTTTAAAAGAAAGTCGCTTAAAGGTGCGACATCTTAATCTTAAAAGAATAAAAACTCGCCCTACCTGCGAATTTTGTTTTTTTATTAACACTGTATGTGATCGCCTGCAGTGTTAATAAATTTTCCAAAAGTTCCTGGCTTTGTGCGCGGGCTAAAAAGCAGGTAGAATGATTTTCTAATGGCTTCCGAATCCCAAAAGCACATCAGAAATTTCGTTATCATTGCGCACATCGATTCCGGAAAATCCACGCTTGCTGACCGCTTTTTAGAAGTCACGCACACCGTTGAAGCCCGCAATATGCGCCCGCAATACCTTGATCGGCTTCCTTTGGAGCGCGAGCGTGGGATTACGATCAAAATGGCGCCTGTCCGCATGATGTGGTCGCCAAGTCGTGCGGAAGTAACCGAGTCAAAAATTGAAAATTTAGAAATTGGAAATTCAAATTCAGAATACATTCTGAATTTAATCGACACTCCGGGCCATTCAGACTTTTCCTATGAGGTTTCCCGCGCGCTTATCGCCGTAGAGGGAGCCATACTGCTCGTTGATGCAACGAAGGGAATACAGGCGCAGACGTTGTCGAATCTCCGCTCGGCGCGGAAAGCCGGCCTAAAGATTATCGGCGCCATAAATAAGGTTGATTTGAACTTGCCGCATCTTGCGAAGATGATTTCGTCCGTCGCCGAATTATTAGGAATGAAGGAAGAAGAAATCTTTCTCATTTCCGCAAAGACCGGGCGCGGCGTGAAAGAAATTTTAGAAGAGGTTGTGCGGGTAGTACCTCCTCCGAAGAAGCTTCTCATTTCTTCAGGCGGTATGAGCGAAGAAACCCATGTTAGCAGGGGATTGATTTTTGATTCCCTCTATGACGACCATAAGGGCATCATTGCGTTTGTGCGGCTCTTCGACGGCGATTTTAAAACTGGAGAGGAAGTACGGCTCGTAGCTAGCGGGGCAAAATTCAAAATAAAAGAACTGGGATACTTCTCGCCAGATTTTAAGTCGTCGGCCGCAATTTCTGCAGGCGAAATCGGATATATCGCAACGGGATTGAAGGAGCCGGCGCTTGTAAAAATTGGAGATACGGTTATTAAATCGGAAATTTTAAGCCACGGCCCTCAAAATATCAAAGAATTTGCATTGCCGGGATATCGCGAGGCCGCGCCAGTTGTTTTTATTTCTTTATATCCAGACGGCGCAACCAAGTTCGATGACTTACTAAAGGCGATCGGGCGCTTACAACTAAACGATGCGGCATTGAGTTTTGAGCCGGACGCGAATGAAGCTTTAGGAAGAGGACTTAAAGTGGGTTTTCTGGGGCAACTTCACTTTGAAATTACGGCAAGCCGGTTGACTCGAGAATTTAATTTGGAATTTATAACGAGTTTTCCGTCGATCGCATACCGGGTACGGGATAAACAAGGCGAACGGGTCATAAAACAGCCCCAGGATTTTCCGGATGATCCGGAAAAAATATGGCAGCCGATGATAAAGCTCGAAATTCTCACTCCGCAACAGTATCTTGGGCAAGTCGTGAATTTAAAAAATGTGTTTGATCTGGATATCGGCGAGATACTTACCATCGGGGAAAATGTTGTTATCTCTGCCCGTATGCCGCTGGCCGAGCTTATTCGTGATTTTGACGATCAGCTTAAGTCCTCTTCGGCTG
>CAYZZK010000006.1:0-19405 GCA_964483045.1 uncultured Candidatus Saccharibacteria bacterium | reverse complement strand
CCGGCGCGGTGTCGGAAAAATATATGGGATACACAGATCCTACTTCCTCGTTAAGAGAATTCCCTGCAACGTAACTTACCCCCTGAAAGACGACGTATTGCCGGACTGCGTGCGGCACGGCGGGATCAAAATCAATATGCACGCCGTGCGGCGCCCCAGCGGTACAGCCCGCACCGAAACACATATTGTTTATCGATTGACTTCGAGCTTTTTGAAGCAGACTCACAATCAGCGCGCGCTCCGAACGAGTTGACGCAGATCGAAGAGTATCCAGGTTTACAAAAAGTCCAAACCCTATAATGACCGCTAAAATCGCAATGACGATGAGTATCTCAATGAGCGTGAATCCTGCGCGCGAACGTCGCGTATCTTGAACTAACGAAACGCCCTCTCGACGTCCCATGCCCTGAATGCCAAAATTCCTCTTATTTCGGGTTGAGATATTGTGTGATTTCATAAATAGGAGTGATGATCGAAACAGCGATAAAGCCGACGATGATTCCCATTACGATCATAAGAACCGGCTCGAGAGTTGTCGATAAGTTTTTCGTGACCGTGTCGATTTCGTTCTCGTAGAGCTCTGCAACATACAAAAGCGTGTCGTCCAAATTCCCCGTAGTCTCGCCTATGATCACCATCTGCGAAATGAGAGGCGGGAAGAGTTTGGGCTTTTTTTCCAGATTGGTGGAAATTTTTTCACCCTTTTTAACGTTCTCCGCGATCTCCCGCAGTTCGTTGCGGTACACCGTATTGTGGAGCGTGTTGGCGGTAATAGTAGTCGCCTGCACTATTGGAATCTGGCTTTTTAAAAGCAGCGCCAACGTCCGACACATGTTGGTCAACTGATAGCTCTGCGACAATGTGCCGAAAATGGGGATTTTCAAGATAGCATAATCCATCGCGAGCCGTATTCTGCGAGTTTTTTTATACAAAATTCCTATAGTGACTCCCAGGAGTATGGCCGCAAGTGCCATATAAATTCCATAGTGAATGAGCGTTGAGCTGACAAAAATCAGGGCTTTCGTGGTAAACGGAAGTTCAAATTTGAAGCTTTCAAATATCGGCAAAATTTTGGGGAAAATAAATACAGTAAGAAGTGTGCTGATCGCGATGGTCGCCACAACAATGAAAATCGGGTACACGAGCGCGCTTAACACTTTTCTTCTTAATTCCTGCTTTTTTCTCAATTCTTCGGCAAGATAAATCAGATTTCCCTGCAACGTGCCACTCAACTCTCCCACATTGATGATATTGATTGCGAATTCCCCAAATATGCTTTTGAACTTGGTAAGACTGGCGGACAAATACTTCCCAGATTCCACGTCCGTAACTACCTGTTCAAAAATATGGATTGAGGAAGCCGTTGCCGCCTGTTTTCTTAAGATTCGGAGGCACTCAAGCAAAGGAACGCCGGCCCTCACGAGGATAGACAGCCGCTTTGCAAAGAGAATTTTATCCTGATTTGAAAACCGGAAAAATAATTTATTCATGGAGAATGCGTAAGACTTCGTCAACGGTGGTGACCCCAAGCGCGGCCTTTTGGAAACCGTCTTCCAATATGGGTATCATGCCCCGCGAAATTGCTATGCGCTTTATTTCTTCCGCCGGTTTTTTGCGGAGCACGGCTTCCCGCACGACGCTGTCCATCACGAGCACTTCGTGGATTCCTACCCGCCCGCAAAAACCGCTGTGGTTACATTTTTCGCATCCCGTGCCTTCGAAAAATGCGTGATGCTGATTCAAGAGATGCGGCGGAAGCACCTCGGCGAGACTTCGCTCTTCGGCAGGAGTTATGTTTTTCTCTTTTTTACAGTCCGAACAAATTTTTCTCACAAGGCGTTGGCCAATCGCGACATTCACAGTTGAAGCGATCAAATATGGCTCGAGTTTCATATCGAGCAGGCGCGGAAGCGTAGTGGCGGCGTCATTCGTGTGAAGCGTGGAAAGCAAAAGATGCCCGGTTAAAGCCGTATTTACAGCCATTCCGGCCGTCTCCGAATCTCGGATTTCGCCGACCATGATGATGTTCGGATCTTGTCGAAGCACCGAGCGAAGGCCATTCGCAAACGTAAGGCCAGTGCGAGGGTTAACTTGAATTTGGTTAATTCCTTGAATTGAATACTCTATCGGTTCCTCGATAGTGATAATGGAAATGCCGCGCACATTAAGCGTCTTAATGATCGTATAGAGCGTGGTGGTCTTCCCGGATCCGGTCGGCCCGGTGGCCAAAATCATGCCGTAGGGTTTTTTGATTGCCCGTAAAATCTTTTGCTGATTTGCAGGGCTAAATCCGAGAGTCTGGAGCGTAAATTCCTCGGCCTTATCCGAAAGCAAGCGCATGACCACATTTTCCCCATAAAAAGTTGGGACGATAGAAACCCGCACGTCAATCGGCCCGATATCTGAAAATAAACTCCGAAAGCGGCCGTCTTGAGCCGCATAGTGCTCGTCCGTCCTCAAATTCGAAATGATTTTTATCCGCGAGATTATTTCGGAATGAATGCTTACCGGAAACACGTACATGTCGCGCAAAATTCCATCGATCCTAAACCTAATCAACACCTCATCCTGTTGCGGGTCTATGTGAATATCGGACGCCCGCTGACAATGAGCATCCTCGATCAAGTGGCTTACAACGTTAATAATCGAAATTTTCGCGCCTTGCTGAAGCTCTTTTTCGATCTGTTCTTTAATCATTATGTTTAAATAAAGCCGCTATTTTGCTGGTTTTTAAGCACATTGCTTCCGAGCGGCAATAGAGTTGAGAATGCCCTATTTAGCGCGGTTTGTCAATCGTAAGCCGCGGATAGTGAACCTGAAAAAAACATAGTATACATCTCGGCATTGCCAGATCTAGCCATGCAACTTCGGGAAAAAAGAAGGGAGTCGATTGCTCGACTCCCAACTTGAATTGTTTTTTTACTGCCGCTCACTCAACCAGAGAGCGAACAGCTTTGTTTCTTCCGTCGGTTCCCATGTTATATTAAGTTCCTCATCGATAGTTATACCGATGGGGGGCGTGGCTTTTTCGAACGAAGCACGCACATGTTCGATAGCCATCTGTTTAAAGTTCCTGGATTGCGGATCAATCCAGAAGGTACAGTACCGCTCCGCCTTGTTGGCGCCGGTATCCATGGTTGCGAGGAATTTCCCCCGCACACTCTGAACCGAAGAGAGAAGCCAGCCCTCGGGATACTTCACCCTGATCGAATGAACCAGAGCCGCATAGTTCCCAGACTCGGTCGGCTTGGTGATGCCGCATCCCGTGATTTCCACAAGAAGCGGGCTGCCTCCGGCAATAATGGACATACCCTCGGCAGCCATGCGGACAGGCGGGGCGAGTGGAGAAACCACTTTCTCCGAGGCGTTTGTGCCAGCCGGTTTTTTCGCGGGCTGATCGGCACAGGTAACGGCGGCGGCCACAGCAACGGCCATTGCAACGAGTGATGGAATTTTCTTCATAGCTCACTTTCGGGATTTTTCAGTTACTGTATTCGGTTAACAAAAACTTCCAGCATTCACCAGAAGTTTAACCAAAAAAACTATAGCATACGTTTATAGATATGTCAAAGAGCCGCACTCATAATTATCGACTTCCCCATCCTCGCATGCGCCTAAACAAAAATATTTTTACCCAGGCGGAGGTTTTTTTCTTTTGAGAGCATCTCGGAGCTGCGTAGGCGGCGAGAGCGAGGGCGTTCCGCCCACGGAACGACCCGTCTCTCAAAAGAAGAAAACCGAAGCTAGTTGCGGGGGCGGGAATTTTACGTCGCTTCGCTCGAGTTAGGATGCCCAAACTTTATTAAATTCAATTTCTTTTCTCTTCGCCATCCTTTTATTTGTAACTCCCGTTTTAATGCTTCGCTCTTAGTCTCGAATTGTTCCGAATATAGAATTTCAACTACTTTGCGTGATCGAGTATAATGACCGCCTCGACCCTCTTTATGAGTTGCAAATCTTTTTTTGAGATCGTAAGTTATCCCCGTGTAAATACTTTTATCCCGGCACAACATCAAATACATAAACCACATAATATGTATTATTTTAATGAGAGCCCTTCGATGAACTCAGGGCACTTCGCCTCGCTAATCAGCTGAATATGCTTGCACTGAGCGAGCGAAGCGAGTCGAAGTGTTGCGGGGGCGGGAATTGCACCCACTACTTCCAGCTTATGGGGCTGGCATGCAACTGTTACATTTCCCCGCGATTTCCATAGCCAAATTATTATATGCTCAAATCGTGAATTGTCAAAAAATAGCTGAAATGAGATTATATACCTAATGAAACTCGCGATTCTCGGATTCGGCAGAGAAGGCAAATCGGTCCTAAATTTTTTAAAAAGAGCGAATACGTTCCGGGACAACGAACCGTGGATACTCGACAAAAACCCAAGCATAAAAATCCCAAAGGGGATCCATTCAATAACCGGCAAAGACTATCTTAAAAATCTTGCTGCTTTTGATGTCGTCTTCAGATCGCCCGGCACTCCCTATAATTTGCCGGAAATTCAACGTGCCCGGAAAGCCGGCGCCATAATTTCAAGTGCAACCAAATTGTTCTTCGAAGTCACAAGCCATTTGTCATCGGCTAACGGGCGTTTGTCGATCATTGGCATCACGGGCACAAAGGGAAAGGGAACAACCGCGACCATCCTCTACAATATCTTGAAACAAGCCGGCAAAGACGTATTTCTCGCCGGCAACATCGGCGCGCCGGCGCTGGAACTGCTTCCAAAAATCGAATCGCGCCTTATAAGTCATAAGTCCAAAATTTTTGTTGTTTTGGAACTTTCGAGCTTCCAGCTCCAAGACCTGGAAGTTTCTCCGCGTATCGCGGCCGTAACAGACATATTTCCGGATCACCAGGATAGCCACAAAGGCCTCGCCGAATACTACGGTGCGAAAACGAATATCGCCCGCCGCCAAAAAAAGACGGATGTGATTTTTTTTATGGCGCACAATGCGATGAGCCGACGGATCGCGTCAAAAAGCAAGGGAAAAAAAATCGCCGTTGATGAAAAAACTTTCTCCCTCTTTTCGGCAGAAATCCTAAAAATCAAAGGGGTTCACAATTTCAAAAATGCAGCGATGGCCGCGACGGTTGCCAAGCATTTGGGTATTCCGGCGCGCACCATAATCGAAACCATTAAAAAATTTCCGGGCAATGAACATCGGCTCGAATTCGTCCGAAAAATCCGTGGTGTGGAATTTTATAATGATTCCGCTTCCACAAACCCGCACACAACCGCAGCAGCGATTGCAGCATTCCAAAATCCTACCTCTGCAATCAAAAGTCATAAGTCACGAGTCATAGGTCCTAATGTGATTTTGATCGCCGGCGGTCAAGACAAAAACCTCGACTACGCTCCCCTCTCCCTCGCGATCAGAAAAAATCCGCCGAAACTTATTGTCCTCATGGGCGAAAATAAAAAGAAAATATTGACTGCGATCAAGAAGCGGCCAACAAACAACGCCCGGCAAACAACTGTAGTGACATCTGCGCAGAATCTAAAAGAGGCAATCGTTAAATCTTACTTGGTTGCCTCATCGCTTGCCGCTGGCCACAAGTCATCAGTCGTTCTTTTTTCCCCCGGTGCCACCAGTTTCGACCTGTTTGAGAACTACGCCGAACGCGGCAAGGAATTCAAGCAAATTGTGCGCGGATTGACAGAAGAGCAGAAATAATGTTATAGTTTTTCGTCCTTTGAAAATGTAGCGATTAGCGGCCGAATAAGCCGCCAATTTTTTGTCCAATTACTCTCACCAAGAAGAAAGGCCTAGACAATGACACCGGAACGAGCACAGCTTCTCGGCGAACTCATCACCGAAATGACGGAGGTCGATCATGGATTTATCCCAAACGCCGCATGGCTTCCAATCCAAAGAGCATTTAACCTTCCATATATCGAACTAGTGGTTGCAAAAGAAATTAACGGAAAACCGCACATTCTACTCGATTATAGAAAGGATGAGTATTGGAATGGATGGCATATCCCCGGCGGCCTCTGGCGGGCGCCATGGTCACTAAGGCAAGCATGCCTCAAGATCGCAGCATCTGAAAAAATTGAAACGATAGCAGGCGGATATCGGGAGATAAAAACTCATAAGTGGATGGACCATCCCTATGGAAATCCAATCAGCCACATAGTCGTGTGTTACGCCGCCGCCGATATTAAAACAATCAAGGGGCAGAGGGAATTCTTTTCGCGACCCCCTGCAGACATAATAGCTCACCACGATACATTCATGAATGTCTGTATCGAGTGGATCAACGCCAACTTGGCTGACGAATTGCAAAACATGTTTTCAGAATAGTATCGCAAATGTATATGGGAGGAACTTCGTTCCTCCCTGCTTTTTTAGCTATCCACATGCGAACCTTGACCTTCCGTGCACGATTTTATAAACTTCAAAATGTAATCATGAACATCAAATCATTGAATCTGCTTCTACAGCTCCTTCTTATCCCCCAACCAAAGGTGGAGAATTCGCTTGTCTCTAGTTAATCAAACCGACATAAGTAGATACAAGCCAGCTCTTCACCAGGAGCTGGTTTTGTTTTGCAGGCGCAGAACAAAATAAACCCACGGTGGCGCATTACGCGCAGCAGTTCCTTCACAACTCATCGCATGCCACTCATGAAATACACCGCATTAAACGGATATCGCAGAACGGCACCGAACGGACACACCAAAACCATCAGCAGACATCTTCACCGTCGAGAACCTCGAATTCGAAAGTTCCCGGCCAAACCTACGGCTGTAAACGGAAAACCCCATTAAACTCTGAAACGAATGGAAAAACATATGGAAAACAGAATCCTCATATTCGATACGTCGCTTCGCGACGGCGAGCAGTGCCCGGGAGCGTCGATGAATCTCCGGCAAAAACTCGAGGTCGCGCGGCAACTTGCGCGCTTGAACGTGGACATCGTCGAAGCGGGCTTCCCCGCCGCGAGTAAGGGCGATTTTGCGGCAGTGAGCCAAATCGCACGCGAGATCAAGGGTCCGATTATCGCCGGACTTGCGCGATGCACGAAACAAGACATCGAAGCGGCAGCCGGCGCTCTGAAGCCGGCGGGCAAACGCGCGCGTATCCATGTCTTTCTCGCGACATCCAAAATCCACCGCGAGCACAAGCTCAAAAAAGCGCGCGGCGAAATCATGCATCTGGCGGTTCAGGGCGTGGAACACGCCCGAACATTTGTTGATGACGTGGAGTTTTCGCCCGAAGATGCCTCGCGGACCGAACCGGACTTTCTGATCCAAGTCTGCAAGGCGGCAATCAAGGCGGGGGCAACGACCATCAACATCCCGGACACGGTCGGCTGGGCGGTACCGCAGCAATTCGCCGAACTCATTCGCCGTCTCTCGCGCGAGATAATCGAATTCGGCACCGGCGCGGCCACTATCAGCGTGCACTGCCATAACGACCTGGGACTCGCAGTAGCGAATTCGCTTGCGGCGGTCCACGCCGGTGCACGGCAGGTGGAATGCACGGTAAACGGCATCGGCGAACGCGCGGGAAACGCCTCGCTCGAAGAGATTGTGATGGCGGTAAAAACGCGCAGCGATGTCTTCGGCAAGCTGGCCTGCGGAGTAAACACGCGCGAGCTCGTGAAAACATCGCGCCTCGTCTCGCGGATGAGCGGGCTTTCCGTTCAACGCAACAAGGCGATTGTCGGACTGAACGCTTTCGCGCACTCAAGCGGAATCCACCAGGACGGCATACTCAAGCACCGGGGAACGTACGAAATCATGGATCCGCACGAAGTTGGATGGGGCCCAACCGAACTGCCCCTTACCAAGCACAGCGGCCGCGCGGCGATAGCGGCGCGCCTGAATCACCTCGGCTTCAAATTAAGCGAAGCCGAAATCGCAACGCTCTTCGCTCAATTCAAGGAGATCGGCGATAAAAAGAAGTTCGTGTATGACGATGATCTCGCAACGCTTGCGGAAACCCAAATCACGACTGTCTCGCCCGCGTGGACGCTCACATACTTCAGCGCCACCAGCGGCAGCAACGCCGTACCCGTTGCCGCGATTCGACTGAATCACAAGAATTCTCCGAGAGACGAAGAAGCGACAAGCGCCGGAGACGGGCCGGTCGACGCAGTGCTCAAAGCAGTGGATCGCATCACCAAAACAAGGGGGAAGTTGATGGATTATTCGCTTCGCGCCGTGTCCCAAGGAAAAGACGCCCTGGGAGAAGTCGCCGTGAAAGTTTGTTTCAAAAAAGGAATAATTACCGCGGGCAAGGGCGCAAGTACCGACGTCATCGAAGCGACCGCACAGGCGTACCTGAACGCCGTCAATCGCTTTTTGCAAAACGGCCACTGATCGAATCTGGCCATCAACATAGACGGGCTCTTCACAAAGAGCCCGTTTTTTATTCGCGTGCCGGCGATTTGTTTTCGCTTGACAAACACAGGCGCAAAATATACCATCGAATACATGAAGGATTTCAGTCGGCTCTTCAAGCTATTCAACTTCTTTTGGTTTAGGGCATCAATTTCGAGAGCTCGCCTTGCGCATGGTTGAATAAACCGAACGATACCCAAAACGAGCTCTCGAAACCGAGAGCTCGTTTTGTTTTGCGGGTGCAAGCCAAAACCGCTCACTAACAAATTAAAACCCCCGAAATTCGATATGAAACGAAATGGAAAACCCAAGCGACAATTGCGCCGCGGCGCGAAAATCATGCTCCGCAATGAGTTCAAGACCGGAGGCGTGCCGGCCCGAGTGTATCCGGCCGGGTCCGTGGGGAAAATTATCCCCCAAGCCCCGGAGCACGAGAACAACCGCGACATCAAAACGGTACAGATGGAGGAACCGCCGGGCGTTATTCGTGCCCATCGGACGTTTCTCATGCCCGCCTGAAACGCGAGCGCTCAAAAAAATCAAAGTCCCACCACAAACGCGGTTGGGACTTTTTAATTTCCCGAGCAATGAATTGACGACAAGTCCCCCGGGGCGCTAATATGAATTCATGCAACGCCTTTTAATCATCGCAATTATTAGCATTATTATCAGCCATCAGAAAGCGAAGAGCTTGCTTGTGCCTACGAAACGAATCGGTCACTACTAAAACACCAGACGCAGATACAAGCCAGCTCTTCGCCCGAGCTGGCATTTTTTTGCACGAGTATGCAAAAAAAGAAAAAACGGGCGAGTCCTTTCACAATCTATGACAACCAAAATTAACTGGCTGTATCGCGGCGTTGGCCACGGCGAAGGCGCCCTTATTGTTGGTAACGAAAGCAACCGATATGCGGTTGCCCGGTTCATTGAGGAACTATGGGAAGGCGAAATCGAGCTTCCGAACGGTGCCGAAATCACCCTGTGGTGCGGCAATGAACATTTCAAATTCCGAGAATTTGATTCTGAATTCGACCTGAAGCGCGGCGAACAAGGAATTACAAACTTGAGGTTTTCCGCCGAATGCGAACGCGACGGCCGCGTGCAATTTGGCTGGGATGAAACCCGACCCGAGGCGCACAACTGCGCCGAACGCCGTTTCGTGGATTCGATCAGTATATGGAAACCGTAACCGGATGTTTCCACCAAAAATCGCTCCGATCGTGATCGGAGCGATTTTTATATTGCCTGAAGCCGCCGTTTATTGATACAATTCTAGAGTTCATTTCCCCATGTCCTCGCCAATCACCAAAAAAACAATACAGCATCTTGCGAAACTCGCCCGCCTCGAGCTAACTCCCCGCGAAGAGGAAAAGATTCTTACCGATCTTTCCAAAATACTCGCGTATTTTGAGGAGCTTCAAGCACTCGACACGTCGCACGTCGAACCGATGACCGGCGGGACGCATCTAAAAAATATATTCCGAGAAGATGCGGCAAGCGAAGCCAACCGGGGCGCAGGCACATACGACGCCTTCCCCGAATCCGAAGACGGTTTTCTCAAAATCCCGCCCGTATTTGAAACATGACCGAGAATCTGACGATAAAAAAATTCCACGACGGGCTTGTGAAGAAAAAATTTTCCGCGCTCGAGGTCGCGAAAGAATTTTTCGCTCGCATTGCCTCGGTTGATGGGAATCTTGGAGCATATCTAAGTTTGAACGAGGAACATGCCCTCAAAGAGGCCGAAGCGCTTGATTTCGCGATCGGCGAGGGAGAAAAAGTGGGCATGCTTGCCGGGGTGCCGCTCGCGATCAAAGATAATATTTTAATTAAAGGATTACCCGCAACGGCTGCCTCCAAAATACTCGAACAATATCGGGCAAGCTATGACGCCGACGTGATCGCAAAACTCAAAAACGAACGCGCCATATTCCTCGGGAAAACCAACATGGATGAATTCGCGATGGGATCATCCACTGAAAATTCGGCTTTTAAAATCACGAAAAATCCCTACGACCACACCCGGGTTCCGGGCGGCTCATCGGGCGGTTCCGCAGTGGCAGTCGCCTCCGATCTTGCGATCGCGGCCTTGGGCTCGGACACGTTCGGCTCCATCAGGGAACCATCGTCCTTCTGCGGCGTTGTCGGACTGAAGCCGACCTACGGCGCGGTTTCCCGATCCGGCCTTATAGCGATGGCCTCGAGTATGGATCAAATCGGGCCGATTGCCAAAACCGTGGAAGATGCGGCGATCCTTTTCCGCACGATTGCGGGAAAGGATCGGCTCGACGCGACGAGCACGGAAATGGACTTCGAGGATTTTGAAAAAACCGACTCCGACGAACTGCGCGCGCTTACTATCGGACTGCCGGAAGAATATTTCGTAGGAGGATTGAGCAAGGAAGTGTCTTCGGAAATCGAGCGCGTCATAGAAAAATTCAAGGCGCTAAAATTCACATTCAAAAGCATATCCTTGCCGCACACGAAATATGCAATTCCCACATACTATCTCACTATGCCTGCGGAAGTAAGCTCCAATTTGGCGCGCTTCGACGGGATCAGGTATGCACGAAACCTAAAACCGGAAATCGGAAACTTAAAACTGAATGAAATTTATCTCAAACAGCGCGGCGCCGGTTTCGGGCCGGAAACCAAGCGAAGAATTATCCTTGGGACGTTCGTACTCTCTTCCGGATACTACGACGCTTATTATGAAAAAGCCCAGCGGGCGCGAACTCTCATTAAACAAGACTTTGACGAGGCCTTCGCGGACGTCGATGTCATTCTCTCTCCGGTTGCCCCAACTCCGGCATTCAAAATCGGTGAGAAAATCGATGATCCGCTTGCGATGTACCTTTCGGATGTCTTTACCGGCCCGGCCAACCTTGCCGGAGTGCCCGCAATATCCATTCCGACAAAGCCCTCATCCTCACTTGCACCCAAAGAACTTCCCGTTGGTTTTCAACTCATAGGTAAACATTTTCGAGAAGCGGACATACTGGGCCTCGGGCGGATGTACGAAGAAACAAGATAAACTAGCCCACAGCGCGCCGACGGGCTCTGTTTTGGTTACTAGAGTGATACTCCGTTAACGACAGAAACTGTAACGTCCATAGAAAACTGGGCATGAGTTCCGGAAATCTCGATATTTTGGCCAACTAATGGCCTAAGCACGGCATCGATTTGCTGTATCTTTGAATTTTTGATGAACACCTCAAGCCCGCTCGAGGCGGTAACGCTGTACTGCTGCTTGTCATCCATCGTCAATACACCACTCAAGGAAAACGCGCTTTCTTGAGGCGAACCCGCCGGGAGAACGAAAAACGAAAGTTCCGAGCGCAATTGGTCCGCTTCCTTCAAGGCATCGGCAAGCTGCCTCTCGGCCGACAGCTTTGACGCGGTAAGATCCGTGAGTTGGGTTGTAAGCCCGGAAGTTGCAGACTGCGCCGCGGCTAGCGCAGTAACTTGGTCGGCCAACTTCTTATTGCTTACATATAGAAAAACTGCAGCCGCGGTCGAAGCGAGCGCAATAACGGCAACCGCGATTTCAACTATCTTTGAAATATTCCCGGATTTACTTGCGGACAGCGCGCTAGTATCCGCCTTCGAATAAACACTCTCGATTGCCTGCGTTTCAGTTTTGGAAGCTTCTGTTTTGGATGAGTCCGCCGCTGCCACCAAAGAATCTCCGCCTTCGCCGGCCCCTCTGAAAAGGTCTTTCAGATTTATCGGCTGGGACGAGAAACCGTGGGACTGTGTACTGGGTCTGGATGAGGGAGTGGCGGAAGAAACAGGGCTCATAACATCGGGCTGCTTTTCTTGCGCGACGCTTTTTATGGAATCTTCGACGTCTTGCACGGTCCACCCTGCTTCAACCAAGGCGTTTCGTATAACTTCTTCGCTCATCCCCAACCCAAGCTGGGTTTTTGCATATGCAGCGATTTGTGGCTGTATCATAGTTTAAGTTGTGTAATCGCGACCACTTCTATTATACACCATTGCACGGTGCGCAATGTTCGGATATAAAACAACGAACACAGTAGAAAATTTCGGAGCTGCTCTCCAAATAAAATTATAGATCACAGCCCCCAAACTAAAATTAAAAAGGGCTAGTTCACGGGATATCTCTCTCCGTCATCGGCACGACCATCCAAGACCACATCGCTCGCTCCCCACACAATAGCTGAAAACTCGCCGCACTTGTCATGCTTTTCATTCACATTGGTATACCTTCTAAAATAATGTTCGTCGCACCTACCACAATAATACTTGCAATTCATTTTAATTTAAAAATTCGTGGCCGCCTCAAAGTGACCACGAAACTAAGTATACATCAGACAAAAATCGCGCAAGACAAAAACTGTGGATAAAATAGATCCGTATCCGAAATTTCGCGCGGCTGTTTTATCTTTCTTAGCAGGATAGAGAAGGTCTTAAAAATCGCCTGCAAGATTTCCAGCGCTAAAAAAGTTCGCGCAACGTACTGGATGCTGCTGGAACCAAAACAAGAGAGAGTTCCGGATCGCATTTCATTCTTACCTTACAGAAACCTAAGATTCAGCTTTCTTGTCCCACTCTCCCTTAAACCACTCAAACCATTTTGCTTGTTCTTCCTTGCTATGGACCGATGCCATTGTGTGATTCATCTTATCTCTCATTGGCTTGTGAGCCTCATCCGTGGTGCCCGCAACATGTTTACCGCACTGTCCCGCTACATCCATCATATCGTCTCCACTGAATGCCATATCGCACCCGCCTTCATTATTCATTATCTCCTTGCATGTAAATGTTTTCATAATATAAGTTTAACAAAAAGCACATCTCAGAGCAAGATGTTCCCAATGAGGAAGGAATGCATTTTAATTCCTGAACTTCGTAAATAGCCCTGTTCAACTATGCCAACGAGCCAGTCTTAAGCTCACCGGCTGGCTCATAGGTAGCAATAATGACACCGGTCGTGGAGATTTTGGAATCAACGAGTTTGAGTCCTTCGGCTTGAGTTCCTTCGCCGAAAAGTCGCTTGCCTGCGCCCACCGTAACTGGAAATGTCCAAACATGCATGCGGTCTATAAGGTGATGCTTGAGCAAAGTCTGAATCAGATTACCGCTGCCATGCACCCACAGATCGGGGTCGTCCTGCTCCTTTAGATTTTTTATTTGTGGCACCACATCATTAGTAATGAGCGCAGAGTTTTGCCACCGAAGGTCTCTTGGGGTATGCGAGACAACGTACTTTCTTGTGCCGTTGAATGGCTTCGCCACTTCGAGGCCGGTTGTTGCGTGCGGCCAATATGCAGCAAAAATGTCATAGGTCGTCCTGCCCAAGAGAAGTTCGAACGGCATACTCATAAATTTGGACATAACTGCACCCATCATCTCGTCCCAATAGTTTGCTGACCAACCCCCATATGCAAATCCGCCTGACGTATCTTCGGTTGGACCTCCCGGGGCCTGCATTACACCGTCCAGGGTCACAAATGTGGTAGTAATGATTTTTCTCATTATATTTGTTACCGGTTAGCTTACCAGAACCGCGGTGAATCATTTATGAACTGAACTACGGATATTTCTGCGCGGCGGCTCGGAGAACGTAGCGCGTTCAACAGCAAAAGAAAAACCGCTACGAGGAGCAGTTTTTCTCTTGGCGCGTCCTCGTGGACGCTATTGGAACTGCGATAAGGGGACATAATTGGTCATGTTTTCATAGCGGAACTGAAAACAAAAATCAAAAAGCCTTACTACTCCTTCGAGAAGTAGCGGGCAATACTAAAAACCGTTCCTAAAATTTTTGGAGCATCAGCATCAAGGATCGTAAATGTTCTAAAATGTTGGCCAACATCAAAGACACATCCACCGAAGACGCTGGCGTCCCGGTAGAGGGATAAACTCCCATGTCTTTTGCGGGCGAGGTTGCTTGAAGATGATAGTCAGTAGGGCTCACAAATTGTGGGTCGACTTCCAGTTCTCCTGTAGCGGGAGATGGCGTGAAAGACCCACCGGTCGTCGAGTTTACATAGTTTCCGCTGGTATTATTCCAGAAATCGTTATAAAGAATGGTTATTACGTCTGGATTAGAAAGATCGGTTATCCAAGTATTTCCACCTGCCGAGGTAATTCCGGCACTATTATTCGCAAAAATATTATTCCGGAAGACACGCCTATCGCCAACAATTGCTCCGCCATCGTAATAGGCACCATAAACACCTGTATTATTCGCTATCGTATTGCTTAGCACGTTTAATATCGCCAACGAACCGTTGTGGCCCAAATTAACACCCACGAGGGTATTATTCATAATCAGATTTTTTTCTATAGTAATAGAACCTGAATTAAAATTTTTAATCTGAATTCCGTTTGTATTATTTTTTATAATAAGGTTTCGTGCCGTAATATCTAGGTGCTTGCTAGCGCTATTACTATTCGCAAAAAGGCCAGACCCTCCGTAAGAATTGTTCCCCTGATTAAGACCACCCTGCAATGTTAATCCCTCAACTGTAAAATAATCTGTTTCCCCCGTTGATATTACATATCCTGTAGAATTTGGCGCTTCAACAATAACGTTTTCCGGCGATGTTCCAGGAGCGCCCTTCAAAGTAAGATTCTCTTTCGGAACGACAACATTTTCGTCATACGTCCCTGCGGCAACATAAACAGTATCTCCGGAACATGCGGCATTCAGCGCAGATTGTATAGAGGCCGTATCAGCAGGAACATTGATTGGATTTCCGCAGGCGTGTGATGGTGAAGGTGGCACCGGAGGTATAACTGCTTGGGTTGTAGCAGATACCTGGCTTGACTGTGCCGAAGCATTTCCCGCCGCATCATAGGCAGCAACAGTATAGACATAGGCGACGCTCGGCAAAAGACTGGAGTCGGAATAATAAGTTGGCGCATTAGTCGTGCTCGTGGCTACAACATTGATTAAAAATGTCCCACTACGATAAACTTTATATCCAACTACTGCGATATTATCTGTAGAGACAAGCCATGTAAGATTTATTTGGCTGGTTGAAACAGCGGATGCACTCAAGCCGGTGGGTATGGAAGGTGACGCTGTGTCAGTAGTACTGGTTACAGTTGTTGTGGCAGTCGACGGGGAAGGCGATAGAGTTGGAGGTGGTGGAGACGAACCGCCACTTCCACTGGGCGATGCCGGCGGAGTCGACGTTGGTTGGGTTGTAGTTGCAACTGTAGAGGTTGTCGAAACTATAGGTATAGTAGTTGTAGATACAGTAGAAGTTGAATAAATAAAATCTCCTGTAGTCGTTGCGATTTTCGTTTGAATCCCTGGCGCAACAAGAAGACCTGGCGGAATCACGCCGGATTGCCCCGCCCCCTCCTGGATCAATTCCTGCACTCTGCCCCCGCCTAGTTCGCGAAACTTCGCAATGGTTTTGGGCCCAACAGCCCCCACTGATTCAATGTCATGCTTCTCCTGCCATTTTTTGACTGCAGCTTCAGTCAATGGCCCAAAGTAGCCGGTGATTAAGCCGTCCGGATAGATATTTTTGTCTTTTGCCAAGAACTCCTGCAGTTTGCGCACATCATCTCCGGAAAATCCGCGAGACAAAGAGCGGGTGAGCTCTGGAGGAATTGCTTCGGACACTACCACGTAGGTATCGAGCGCGGGAGCTGTTGAGGTTGTCTGACCTTGGCCAAGCTCCCCCCGGAGCGCTGCCACCTGCTGTTGTAATGCCTGCAGTTGCTTCAAGAGATCCTGAACCAGTTTTTGGAGGTCGGCGTTTGAAAGAGTTTGATCAATACTCTGAGTATTTGAGGTAGCATTATGAATCCCCGCGCTTTGGGCAAATACGAGAGACGGAATAAAAACCATTACGGATAACACGCTGGCGAACTTTCTCATTGTTTCATTTATTATAACATTTCTATCGCATGACAAGGTATCGTCCAGGCTTAAGACATCTAACCCGACACAAGGTCGGGGAAGATTTTCTAACGCGCGGTGGATGGGTAGTTGAACGTTGCTCCGCCGGTCAGCGGAGCTCTTTCGGAACCCTCGGTTCCGAATAACTTCCGACACGGGGAACCGAGCGCGCCTGCCTGCCGGCAGGCAGGGTTCCCCGACCCCCTCCGCTGTTCAAATCCCACCGTCAACAGCAAAAGAAAAACCGCCCCTCGTGGGCAGTTTTACTTTTGGCGCAACGTACTGGACGCTGTTGGAACTAAGATACGAGAACAAGAAAGCACTATCGTAATTCCAGATATTCCTTAACCCCATTGAGCCAACCTCCTGTGAAGTAATCCTCTGGCTTGAAATTATTCATATCTACCCAAAGCATTTGTTTGTGGTGACTGGGTAGTTTGATTTCTCCCCCTTCGTATTCTGCTTTATAGCCAACAGCAAATATTCTCACCGTAGGATTTCCAGGAGCGTTTTCTACTCTTTCATGCCGCAAGTGAACAACGGGTTTCCCTAATTTGTATTTAACACCATCACCCAATTCTTCAGACATTTTACGTCGAACAACTTGCTCCAAAGGAACGCCAAATTCGTCTTTCTTGATTCTCCCGCCGGGTAAATCCCAGTCTCCGAAACCATCCTGAAAAATAAACAACTTCCCATTGTCTTCTAGAAAAACTTTAACTGCTACGAAATACAAATCTTTCTCACTCATATAAGTGATTATATCATTTTGAACCGAGATGCGGTTATTTGCGCGGTGGATGGGATTTGAACCCACGATCTCTGCCGTGACAGGGCAGCGCTTTGGACCAGCTAAGCTACCACCGCAAATGCGAATTGAGTATACCGCACCCTTTTTTATTTTAAAAGTTCCAAAAAGTCTTTTTCGTCCAGTATTTTAACTCCCAATTTTTTAGCTTTTTCGAACTTGGATCCCGGCTCAGCACCGACCACGACATAGTCGGTATTCTTTGAGACGGATACCACCCAATCTCCGCCGGCTGCGCGGACGGCCTCCTTGGCTTCCTCGCGGGAGAGGGATTCCAAAGTGCCAGTGACGACCACTTTCTTTCCCTGCAGCGGCCCCGAGGTTTTCTTTGGTTTCTCATGAATAATTTCCGCTCCCGCAGAAAGCAGGCGCTCCACATACTCCCGATTATGCGAATCCGCAAAATATTCCGAGATGCTTCTTGCGACAGCTCCGCCGATATTCGGAATCGTGTCGATCTCCTCTATAGACGCGCGCATAATCTTCTCCAAACTGCCGAAGTGAGTTGCCAAATCTATCGCCGTCTCTTCGCCCACGTGGGGAATCCCGAGCGCATAGATGAATTTGGAAAGCGATATTCGCTTGTGATTCTGAATGGAGCGGACAATGTTTTCGGCGCTTTTTTCTCCGAAACGATCCAAGGATTCAATATCCTCTTTTTTCAGCTTCAAAATATCGCTCGCATCCGATATCAATCCCTCGTCCTTGAAACGCGCGATGATTTTGGGGCCGATCGTATATATCTCAAATGCATTCACGGCGTGAGCTATAGCGCGGAGATTTTTTGCAGGGCAGCGGCGATTGGGGCACACGGTCGCTGCGCCTTTCCTCGCTTCCTCGGAGAGCGCCTGGCGAATGGTCGAATGGCCGCAAACGGGGCAGCGCTTGGGCATCGTAAACTCTTTCTCCGCGCCTGTGCGAAGTTCTTTCAAAACTTTGGTGACTTGCGGTATCACATCCCCCGCCCGGCTCACAATGACAGTGTCCCCGATCTTGAGCTCAAGCCGTTCAATCTCATCGGCATTATGAAGCGAAGCATGCGTGATCATGACCCCGCCCACGCCGACCGGCCGCATGACGGCTACGGGAGTTAAGGCGCCCGTCCGCCCCACTTGCACCGTAATATCCTCCACAACCGTCGTCGCTTCGCGCGGAGAAAACTTGTACGCGACTCCCGCGCGAGGCGCCTTGCCGATAATCCCGGCCGCTACGTACATCCGATTGTCGTTTATGGACACCACGATGCCGTCAATTTCATACGCCAGCTTTTCGCGCTGCTTCACCCACTTTTCTTGGAATTTAAAAACTTCGTCGAGCGAATGCACGACTTTTCCCTCCGGGTTAGTCCGAATGCCCAGCGCATTCAGTGCCGCATACTCGCTCTCGCGCGTCGGATACATGCGCACATGTTCTTTTCCGCTGCCCGCAACGGCATAGGCGTAGAAATTAAGTTTCCGACTCGCGGTGATCTTGGGGTTTAGTTGTCGGAGAGAGCCCGCGGCGACGTTCCTCGGATTGGCATATATTTTCTCCCCCCTCTTTTTTTGCTCGCGATTGATGAGATCAAATTCCTTTTTCGTGAGAAATACTTCGCCCCGAACGATGAGCTCTTCGGGGCGTTCTTTTTTCGACTCGAGCACGAGCGGGATCGCTTCGATGGTTTTGATATTCTGCGTAATGTCTTCTCCGACCAAACCGTCACCCCGAGTCGAACCCTGCATGAGAATCCCGCCCCGATATACGAGCTCAACCGCCAATCCGTCCATCTTGAGGTCGCAATAAAATTCGGCTGCCCTCTCTCCGCCAAGGAAATTCGTTAGGCGCGAAATCCAGGCAACCATATCTTCCTTGGAAAAGGCGTCATTCAGCGAGTTCATGCGGGTCGCGTGAACCACCTTCTTGAATTCCTTAAGCGGCTCTCCGCCCACGCGCTGCGTGGGAGAATCGGGCGTTACGAGATCGGGGAACTGCCCTTCGAGATCGAACAGCTCTTTTTTTAAGGAATCGAGAGCTTCGTCGGAAATTTCCTGTAGGTCCAAGACATGATAAAGATACCGGTGATGGTTGATAACCTCTCTCAAGTGCCGTATGCGCTCTTGTGCGGACTTCCTGTTCACGCCCTCATTATAACTCAATTTCTGCCGGCTCCGCATGGGAAAAAATCTTTTCCGAATCAAAGTAAGACACCTCCGGCGTCAACGATTGAAAGTCGCAGTAACCGTGCGGTCGCTGCTCATAGTAAGAGTACAGGTGCCCGCGCCACTGCAGGCTCCCGACCACCCCGTAAAGGTGGAGCCGCCCAATCGGGTTGCGGTGAGAGTGACCGACGTCCCCGGCGGGGCGTAGTAGGCGG
>CAYZZK010000005.1:0-21259 GCA_964483045.1 uncultured Candidatus Saccharibacteria bacterium | reverse complement strand
CCATGCAATTTCCTCGGGGCTCTTCGCTTCGAAAAAAAAAGCGGCGGGTCCGCCGATCCGATAATTAGTAAAGCCGGATAAATTAATATTTGCTTTAAATTGCGGCATAGTGCTGCGTCTACAGTGCTGCTGGGCAACTCTCTAGGTCCAATTACGCATCAAGAGGGTCGCAAGTGGTGACCTCCAATTCTGTTTGGTTTGAATGAGTGCTCGCTCGCGACCCTCATGATGCACAATTCCAATTCGCTGCCCGCAGCCCTCTAGGCCGGATTAACCACATTCATAATACGGCAAATTTCCGAAATTGAAAACCAAAACCCCGACCGAAGTCGGGGCTGTGGCCAAACAGATTGTGTGGGTTATTCCTTAAGGACAAGCCCTAAGGCATACTCGCACTCATCCGAAAGGCAGTATAACAAACCCCGCAAACAAAGTCAAATTTCGACGGCAGAATCAGAAATCGGAATGGGCTTTTTTAAACACAAAGAATTTATAGCTCAAAAAATTCCAAAGGAACGACCCGGCAACCCCCGCAAGCGTCCCGATATTCGCCCATACCTTCGGGATAATGCCCGCCGGAGCATGGATTCCGTTTACCACGAAACTCGCAACGCTGACATTGATGATTCCGCCCACAATTGCGAACGAATAAAATTTCATCACTTCCCGCGAGTGCGGTTTGGCCGTGGCGCCGAATGTCCAAAACTTATTCCAAAAAAAACTGTTTGTCGTTCCCGCGATAAATGAGATCGTTTTGAAGATCGAATATCCCCACCCGCCCGCTATTCCTGTCAAAAAAATCAGGAAATTTACGATGCCGAAATCAATTGCATTATTGAGCGTCCCGACGGCCGAGAATTTCGCAAATTGATATGCCACGGGAAAAACTTTCCCGATACGTGCAGCGATAAAAAGCGCGAACGGCGCAAAAACGAGGCAAGCCAAAAAAATACCGAATCGCAAGAGAAGCGTCGGGGAGTCAACCAGATTCTGAACGACGAACTGCACGAATATGCCGATCGCCGCGCCGATAAACGTAACGGTTTGTAAATCTCTGCGAAGCAAAGTGGGCATATTAAAACCCGAGCGTAACGGCATTTTCGAACCGAGGCCCATTATCTAATCTCGTACACGACGGTCACTTGGTCTCGAATTTCAGATGTTCCGGGTTCGATTGTCGGCGCGATTGCCGTGGGCGCAGTCATTGCTCCGCCTCGGCCGAACGCTTCCGCGGCATATGGGATCGGAACCGTGCTATATTCCCCGATACTCACAACTTTCCCAAGCCCGGCTCCCGTCTGCGCGACCATCTCCCCCGCTTTCGTCCGAGCTTTTGCGAGCGCATCGGCGCGCGCGATCGCCAAAAATTTTTCCGGCTCGTCAATATTAAAGGTAATTCCCCCGATTTGATTTACCCCGAGCGGAGTAAGGCCCCCTAAAATATCAGAAATTTTGCTGAAATCGCGCATCTTTACGGTTACGGTCTGCGTAAACGTATAGCCGTCGATGGAATTCTGCCCCGTCTTCGGGTTATATACGTAATTCGGCGCAAGGTCATAACCCGTGGTCTGAATATCTTTACTCAGGACTCCCTGCGATTTCACGAAATCGACCACCGCGGAAATTATTCTGTTATTTTTGTCAGAAAGCACACCAGGATCGCTTCCTCGGGACACAACCGAGAACGACGAGAGCGCCACATCCGGCACGGCGGTCGTTTTCCCCTCCGCCGAAACGCTGACTGTCCGGGCAACTCCCAGCGAACTTCCGAGCTGGCGGATCGTCGGCATCACGAAGAAAATAAGATTTAAAATAATGCCCGCGACAAGCACATCAAGCAACACCCAAAAATAACTTTTGGCTTTATTTGTATCCATAGTAAACCCGGTTAGAAGCTTGTACAAAAACTAAATCTTGCATTCGCAAAAAACAGGGAGCATTATTTATCCCGTAGGAAACAGAACTAGCATTCTGCTTCTAACGGGGTAAACTTATTGTAGCATAACTTTCGACTTCCTGGAATCGAGATTACTCGACACGGGCCCATAGCTCAGTTGGTTAGAGCGCCTCATTTGCAATGAGGAGGTCAGCGGTTCGAATCCGCTTGGGTCCACCCAAAGAAACGTTCTAAGTTCTTACGGCGCAAGCTTGATGAGGAAGATGTCATGATCATACGTACCGGGACTTACAAGCGTAGTGCCGTTAAAGGTAGCCGTCGCTGCGAAATCACCCGTCGCGATAATGTTTCCACTTAGATCAGTGGTAATACCGTAGCCGGCATCACCATAAGGGCTTGCGCCGCCGAACCGCTGGGTCCAAACATGCGTTCCCGTCGACGAATACTTTGATATGAAGGCATCTGAAGTCCCGGCACTTGTGAAAGATTGACCGTCAAAGTTAGCTGTGCCCTGAAAGAGTCCCGTTACGATCACATTGCGGCTGGCGTCAACCGTGAGTGCGTTGCCATACGCCGTGTCAGCGCCCAAGCGCTTGGACCAAATGTGCGCGCCTGAAGCTGAATACTCCGCAAGAAAGGCATCGGTTAAGCCGGCTGATGTTGAGATTGGGCTTCCGGTTCCTCCACTAAAATCCACAGTTCCGCTAAATGACCCTGTCACGATAATGTTGTTACTCGAGTCCACCACCACCCCTGTTCCTTGGTCTCCCAATGTACTGCCAAACCTCTTCGCCCATACATAACTGCCATCGGCGCCGGAGAATTTCGCTAAGAAAACGTCAGCACCACCAGCCGTTGCCAAAATTCCGCCACCGAAATTGATCGCGACATTGAAACTACCGGTTGTCACGACATCGCCGTTTGCGTCTATCGCAAGGCCCAGGCCAAAGTCTATGCCATTCCCGGTCGCTTTCCTGGACCACAGGTGGGCGCCGGAGGCTGAAAATTTTGCCAAGAAAAATTCACTGGAAGCAAAGTCCGTTAATGTACTACTCCCAAAGTTCACCGTGCTTTTGAATGCACCCGTTATAAAAACGTTCCCAGCGGCATCGACAGCAACTCCATAACAGCCGTCGTCCCCGGTACCACCAAAACTCTTGGACCACATATGCGCGCCCGACGGAGAATACTTGGCGACGAAGATGTCCAGTAAATCCGCACTTGTCAGAGGCCCGCCGCCGAAATCAACCGTGCCGCTAAAGTAGCCGGCCACCAATATGTTGCCGTCCTTGTCCACAGCCACGCTCGTGGCTCGATCCCTGCCGCTGCCGCCAAATTCTTTCGACCATATATATGCACCCGATGGTGAGTGTTTTGCAAGGAAAATGTCTTCGACGCCACCGGCGCTCTGGAGAGTGCCACCACCGAAATCTACTGTGCTTGAAAAGTAACCTGCTGTAATGATGTTGCCGCTGGAGTCTGTAGTCACCGCTTGGCCTGCGTCATTTCCCACGCCTCCAAACCCTTTCACGAAGGTACTTGCGGGAGGAGGTGGAACAGAGTTATCAAGCTTCACAAGGAAAATATCAGAAAATCCAGCGCTCGTCAGAGAGGTGCCGTTGAAATTAGCAGTGCCATTGAAGTAGCCCGTAATGACTGGGTAAAGATCGGGTCCAATTGCTATTCCGGTCCCTTCATCAGTCCCGGAACCACCGAAACTTTTTGCCCAAATCAGACTGCCACCGCTGGAGTATTTCACCACAAAAACATCATAACTTCCGGCATTGATGAGCGTAGTGTTATCTACCGTAATATTGGCCAGATTAAAGTGACCAGTCAGCACAACATTACCTTGAGCGTCGGTTTTCAAAGCATTCACAGCTTCATCCATGACGCCCCCAAAGACTTTGGCCCACTGGAATGATCCATCCGTTCCAGAATATTTAACAACGAACGGGTCGGAAATAGAATTAGGCATCGCTGTCATCGTTCCCCCACCAAAATCAGCGGAGGTTGTTAAAAGTCCAGAGACAATAACGTCCCCAGCCTGATCCACTGTCATGGCTGATGCAGTTTGGTTGTTTACTCCTCCTCTTACCTTACCCCAAATAAAAGTTCCTGCTGATGTGAATTTCGCAAGGTAAATGTCCACACTACTGCTCGAAGAAAGCAGGGGTCCACCGCCAAGATCGATCTGTGCTTGGAAAAAGCCTGCGATAAAAATATTTCCATTTGAATCTAAGACAACGGCTGTCGCACGATCTACTCCGCCGTTGCTGTTGGCAAAAGTTTTCGACCACATATGGGCTCCCTGCGCCGAATACCTAGCCACGAAGGAATCGACATCCGTTTGCACGCTATTAAATGTAGCTCCTCCAAAATTGACCGCGCCTTTGAATGACCCAGATATGACGACGTCTCCATTGGTATCGGCTGCGAGGCCATATAATAAGTCATCGTACGTTCCACCGAAACGCTCTGACCACATATGCGCACCTTGCGGTGAATATTTGGCTAGAAAAATATCACTTGCTCCTGCTGAAATCAGATCAGCACCTCCAAAATTCGCTGTGCCGCTAAAGTAACCTCCCACATAAATGTTGCCGCTGCCGTCCAGGGAAATGCTTGTAATCTGCTGTTCATTGCCCGTCCCACCGTAACGAACCGACCATTGGCAAGCGCCAGCAGGCGAATATTTTGCCAGAAACATGTCGAAGCCTCCAGCACTGGTAAGTGGTGTTGGACAACCCAAAGAAGCAGTCCCTGCGAAATTGCCCGCGATGTAGATATTGCCAGCAGCGTCATTGGCCACCACTCGACCGCTATCGCTATAGATGCCCCCAAACCCCTTAACAAACGGCGCGCTTGTCTGTACCACATTGCTTACTGTCACGCTTGCACTCGAGATGTTTGTATTTCCAGCAGCATCATATGCTTTAGCCGAGAAGGTATGAGATGCATTTGAAGCGAGAGTGGTATCGTAATTTAAGGTGTACGGAGTGGTCAGAGATGTGCCGATGACATTGTTATCAAGAAGAAAATCCACTTTGGTGACTCCGATATTATCAGACGCGCTGGCTTGAAGGGTGATCGTACCAGAAACCGTCGAGCCATTTGTCGGTGAAGTTAAAGAAACTGTTGGCAAAGTCGTATCGGCACAAGCGGGGGTCGTGACAGATATTTGATTGCTTAAGGAAGATTGATTGTTGGCATTATCAATAGCTGTCTCCGTATAAAGTGAAATGGTATTAGCGGCGACGGTATCGGTCGCGGCCAGCGCCGGAGAGAGGACAAGTTTTAAGAACGCGCTGTTTTTGTAAATGTTATAGCCCTTGAGCCCCGATCCTCCGGTATCGGTAGCTTGTGTCCACGAAAGAGTAACCGTCGTGCACGATGTCGCCGAACCAGAAAGTGTTGGAGTGGAAGGAGGAGTGGTGTCGGCAACAGGGATAGCCACAGAAAGAGTAACAGCATTTGAGACTTGAGTGTTGTTTGATGTGTCGTAAGCTTTGGCAGTAAAGGTATGTGAGCCATTATCAGATGTGCCAAATGTCCAATCGTATGAATATGGTGAAGTGGTGTCAGTACCTTTAAGGGTAGCACCATCATAGAATTCTACTTTTGATACAGCAATATTATCAGATGCGCTGGCAGATATGGTAATAGTACCAGCAGTGGTGTAGGTGCCTGATGCAGGGGAAGTGATGGAAACCGAAGGCAAGGTAGTGTCAGCAGTGTATTTGGTAAGATAGTTCTCCACTGACCAGCCATCAACACCTGAATCAAAATTAATATTCCACCAGAAGTAACCGTCGGCATAGGTAGGTCCGCCGATAACAGTACCGAGTGCTCCAAGGGGTTGGGTGCCAAGAAGCGTGCCGGCAAGAGATGGAATCCCGCGGACATTGATGGTTGCCGTAGCTTGAACACGATCATTTATTTGAAAAGCCGTGGAGGGAGAAGGTTGGGTTGTAGCAGAAGCAATAGCTGCAGAAGAAATATTACCGGAAGGATCGTAAGCTACCACAGAGTAATTGTAGGTAGTGTTTGCAGCAAGACCGGTGTCTTGGTATGAGGTCGAGGGAGTAGTGATGATGAGAGTGCCATTCCGCGAGAGACGATAGCCAGAGACAGAAACATTATCAGTTGATGCGGTCCACGAAAGATTGATTTGAGTTGAAGAAATAGCAGCACCGGCAAAATTGGTGGGAACAGTAGGAGCTTGGGTGTCTGCGCAGGCGGGAGTAACGGCGGCGGTAGCACTCGAAGCGGCCGAGAATCCGGCAGTGTTGTAACTTCGAACGTAGTATGAATAGGTTGTGGAAGGATTAAGAGCACTGTTGGTGTAGGTAACAACATTAGCTCCCGTGGTACCCACCCTAATCCATGTCGCTCGCGAAGCCGTGTACTGCCAAACTTCGAACCCAGATTCGTTGTCTGAATTGTCAGTCCATGAAAGAGTAATCGATGAACAGGTGGCGGGAGTTGCGGTTAGATTTGTAGGAGCAGAAGGCACAGTAACTGGCGGAGGAATATTTACAGTAAGAGATATTGCAGACGAGACTTGGCTGTTGTTGGAAGTGTCGTAGGCTTTGGCTGAAAGTGAGTGAGTGCCATTGTCTGTCGTGGATATGGACCAGTCGTATGAATATGGCGCGGTAGTGTCCGTGCCTTTAAGTGTTGTGCCATCATAGAATTCTACTTTGGAGACAGCCGTGTTATCTGAAGCCGAAGCTTGGATCGTAAGTGTTTGAGCGGTCGTGATGCTTGTGCCAGAGACAGGAGAAGTAATTGAGACCGTGGGAGGATTGGTGTCGAGTGGCTGGGCAATGGGAGTAAGGTACGTTTCCGCTACCCAGCCGTCAGGACCGGAATCGAAGTTGACATTCCACCATTTGTAGCCGGAGGCAGTCTTTGGACCGGATGAAATAGTACCGGTCGCTCCAGTGGGTTGAGTGCCTTTGAGCTTACCTTTTGTGCCCGCAGAAGAGCGGACATTGACCGTGGCAGTGGTTTGCACTCTGCCGCCCACTGCGAAAGTGGAAGCGGGAGCGAAAACATCAGATATTTGGGCGGTTTGGCCTCTCATGCTCAACTGCGCCGTTAAATCGGCAACTACTTTCTGAAGATAAGCGATAAGCGACGTCAACTCTTCGGCCGCGGGGGCAGCCGCGTTGGTCATGCTTGGCAAGAGAAAAGAGAGAATAAGTAAACTGACAAAATATTTTTTCATGGTTGGTTTTATAATCTATGGCCTTGTATCGCACATACGCCGTTTAAAAACATCTACGGTATTCCATTAGTTTAACACCGGAGCTCTTTAGATTAAATACCTTCAAGAGAAAAATGTATAGGTAAGTTATGCACAACACCGTGCGCAGTTCTCCGTGAATTGGTTCGGATTTTCCCAAAAAATTTGCATTCCGAAATAGCTAAGCGCTTCGAAGTTCAGAATTTTTGCCATGGGTTAGGCCCGTCGCTTCGAAATTGATGCTGTGTCTATATTTCAATTCACAAACAGTTCATGTCGGGCGTGGTAAAAAATGTAGATTCGACAATTAAAGCAACAATCAAAGGTCGGAAATTTGTATGTAATAAAAAATCTAGATGAAGACCTCATCCATAAACGTATCGTTATTCTCACTTGCGTTTATTATCGCATTTATAATTATTTCGCTCATCATGGTAAATGTCCATGCGCAAACCTCCGCGAATTACGGCAACACAACAGTCGATCCGAATGCAACCACGAATGCGACCACGAGCACAACGCAGGGAACAACAACGACGACGCCGGGCCTGCCTAATACCGGAGGCGGAGCCGCATCAGAATAACCCTTAAAATCCCTTGTAATCCGTGCATAAAAACGCCGGCGTCACAAACCGAAAAGTAATTCTCGCAGGTTTCCTCGCGGGAATTTCGGTTGCCATAATAATATTTTCTCGGGGGGCCGCCCAAGAAAAAGAACCGGCCCCAAAACCGGACGCTCAAAAAGAAATAGACGCCGCCGAGGATCTCCCGCCTACAGCCGCGTTCTATTCTTTCAAGCCCCTGGAAACAGACGCTCTGCCAGAACGCCTCATTATCCCTTCCCTTTCCATCGACGCGCCGGTTCGAGAAGTCGGCCTTACGTCCGATGGCTCGCTTGATGTCGTGCGCAGTTATACAGAAGTCGGCTGGTATAAAGACGGCGCTTACCCCGGCGCCGTGGGCAATGCCGTCATCGAGGGACATTTCGACACCGACGATCGAGCTCATCCCCAGGCAATCTTTTTTTATTTGAACCAGCTCGCGCCCGGGGAGGAAGTCGACATTATCGATGCCGAAAGCAGAATATTAAAATTCGCCGTGGCAGAAGTCCGTCGATATCCATATGATGTAAAACCGTCAGAAATTTTCGGCCCCTCCTCTGAAAGCCGTCTCAATCTTATTACGTGCAATGGCAGATGGATTAAAGAAAAACGGGTATACGATGAGCGGCTCGTGGTCGTGACCAAGCGGATGCCATGAGGGGGCTACAGATTAGCAGAAAGAGTCTGTACCAAGGCAGCGTACACTACGAGACGGTGATCGTAAGTTGACCCGTCGGATGTGCGCTTGCCGGAACAAGTTATAAGATTCAACCGCGCCATGTCACTTTTATGGAAAAGATCGAAAAGCGGCACATCTGCTATTGGATAAGTTGCGGCTTCGAGGACTACGAAATGCAATCGCGCTCCGTCTTGATTTAATATGAAAATATCGCTGCCGGGCTTCACATATTTCAGCTTTGAGAAAGCGGCGAAAACGTGCGCATCCAAGACCGCGCTCCCGAGCGCTCCCGGAATTGTGCCGTCCTGATACCAACCGACATTTTTCGTGTGGCCGCTTGGCACATCCATTTCTCCCTCGGTATTGATCCCAATGCCCCGAATAGGCGCATTAAGTTTAATTGAAGGAATGATGAGCCGTACAGGATAGCCGGATTCTGCATCCGGCGTTTTTATACCAGGCGCCGTCTGTGGGAATTGCGCCTTGGCATTCGTTTCTAACGTTTCGGTTTTTCGCTCTTTGCCGCTATCGGCGGCCACCGCCAGCGGCGCCGGGAGAGCAAAATGCTGCTCGGCCTGAATCGGCGGAAGTTTTGTCACTCCCGCTTCCGGAGGAAAGATTTCCTGCACCGAACTCAACGGCCGAAGCGTCATTGACGATAAAAAAACCAAAACGGCCGCGCTTGTGTGTATCAAATATTTTTTCATTAAGTTCAGAGGAATTCTAAGACAAATGCGCATGCGTGTCTATTAATTCTTCATAAATGAAGCGGGGATGTCCGCCGTTGCATCCAGAATTGGAGTTTTTCTTTCCATTCCCGCAACTAAAACCGCGTCTTTATTTTTGCCAAGATACCAATTACGATATGGATATCTTCCAGGAAGGGTGGCCGAGTGGTTTAAGGCGACGGTCTTGAAAACCGTTATACCCAAAAGGTATCGTGAGTTCGAATCTCACCCCTTCCGCAAATACTTTCGAGATTCGAACGGGAAAGGGTCGGGAAAATCCGCCCGGATGAATCCATTCGGACGGGCGGCAGTTTTCCCGTGGCGGAAGTATTGAAACCGCTAGGTTTCAAAAAATTTTATGTCCGTAAAAATTTTGTTCGACTCCTCACCCCTTCCGCAAATACTTTAGAATGGATTTCGAGAGCGAGAATTGGGTCGCGCCGAAGGCGGACGCTTTCGCCTATAAGCATTCACTTTTATTTCACCCGAGTTCAGCTACGCTGTTTAACGGTTCTCACACAACAAAAAATAAAAAAAACCGCAGGAGTTGAAATGAAAGCAAAATCAGTAATTCTGTTTGCCTTAACAGTCGGGCAGTCGCTCGAAATAGCCAATGCTGGGCTATACGGCTGGTCGGATCGCACCGTCGAGGAATCCTCTCCCATGTCGGCGAGCAAAGACCCAGACTGGTGGGTAAACTCGGGCGCATACTTCACGATTACGAATGGGATCGGCCAAACGGTAATGGGAAAACTTCCCGAAAAAAATCCGTGGCGGCGGCTCTATGCAACGTCAAACCCGGAAGATACCGATGGAGGATATCGACCGCAAAACATCGCTCGCTTCGTCACTCGCCAAAAGTGGGGTGACGCCTCGCAAGAAGTTTATTTCCGTATCGTCGCGCTCAACAAAAGCGAAACCGGAAGTCGGGATGCCTCAAATGGAATCTTATTCTTTAACAGATACCAAAGCGGAGACGATCTTTATTACTCGGGCATTCGCGTTGATGGCCGCCCGGTCATAAAGAAGAAAACAGGGGGCACGTATGTCACCCTATCCTATCCGCGGGCCGTATATCCAGGCAAATACAATCGGACGGACTCGCCGAATCTCATTCCAGAGCAGAAGTGGATTGGCATCAAAAGCACGACCGAAAATGTACGGGGAAAAACTGTTCTCATTCGCCTGTACCTGGATCGCGAAGCGAAGGGAAAGTGGGAATTGATAGCGGAAGCCACTGACGATGTCTTGACCTCCGATGGTTATGGCGGCCTTCGCAGTGATTTTATGGATGTGCAGTATCGCGGCTATGCAATTTCGCCCCTTAAATAAGTAGGGCATTTTTCGTGAGCCCGCAGCCAAAAGCTGCGGGCTCATAAATTTTAATAAGCATGGGAAAATCGTTCTAGGCGAAACTCTGCTGCTAACCGTTCGCAGGAATACCAAAATTAAACGGGACTCGTGCGCATGCGCGAGTCCCGAATTTCTCATTGCAGTTGAGGCCGGGTCTTAGGCCGTACTGCCGTCGTTGGATGGTGCAACTTGTGATTTCGTCGATGGTCGTGTCGTCCCAATGATGTTAATGTTGGCCTCGTGCCGTCGTTTGACTGTTTTTCGCTTCATAGCTTTTGCCTTTCTTTTCAGCACTTTCACGCCAGTTTTATTTAACTAACTCGGGCATCCGCCAAAGTTTTTACGTTAAAGTGCTTCTTATAGATTAACAACTTAAGTCAACGTCGCAAGGCCAATTTATCCACACTCCAAAGCAAGATTATTTATTTCTCTGAACCACAAGCGAAAACGAGCAGGCACTATAAGTCTGCTTCTCCTCCGCCCTCCCGAGTAGCGAACGGGTCCAAAAGAAGAATCGCTGCGACAAAGTTATCCACACCCCTCCCCTTGACTGGGTATCAAGCAGCGCTAGAATATACGTAGATCATTCAGAAGTGAATACGTCAGTTCTATCGGCTTCAAAACCGGTACACATATTGGAAGTATCTACTTCTGAACGATCTAACCAAACAACAAAGGGACCCCATAAAGGTCTCTTTATAATTTTGCCTACCAACCAGCGCCGACAACTACCTTCAACCTTCAGTTTTCAGCTAGTTTCCTACAAAAGATTTCGTACGTCGCGAAAAGTCAAAAGAACCATAAGAAGAATTAAAAATGCGAATCCGATCACATTTACTATTGATTCGATTTTTCTGGAAATCGGCGAGCCCTTAACTTTTTCAATAAGGATCATAAAAAATCTGCCGCCATCGAGCGCCGGGAAAGGGATGAGATTTACGACGGCGAGATTCAGCGAGATGATGCTCAAGAGTTGTATGAGGTACACCCATCCGACACGCCCAGTTTCCTGCGCAACGGAGAAAATTCCGACCGGGCCGACAACTCCCTCTAAGAGCGCCCCATGGAATAACAAATTCTTTATGAGGTCGTAAAATGCCGCAATCGCCATCCAGCAAATCATGATTGAGTTTTTGAGTCCGCCCCACACTGCCCCGAAGAATCCTTGTCGCTCCGTCCCCGCATCGGCAAGATAGACACCAAGCGCGCCCTGATGCGAGTCGCTTTCGACTCGCGGAACGGCGCTTATACTGACGTCCTTGCCTCCCCGGATCACTTCAAGTGTTATGGATTTTCCGCGGTTCTGGTTCACGAAAGCGATAAAACTGTTTGAATCTGGAAAACTTTTAACCACGTCGCCTGCCAGAAATCCGGCCTGCTCGGCCGGCGAACCCGGTTGAATCTGCGTAATCACGAGCGCCTGCGGAGTACCAATAAGCAGCACGAGCGTCAGCAGAAACCAGCCGATCAAAAAATTCACAATGACGCCGGCCACGACAATCGCGCTTCGAACGGTCGCAGACTGAAAAATAAACAAGCGCTTCTTCAACGCGGCATTTTCTTCTTCAGATTTTAGAATATCATCCGAGAGCGCATCGTTTTCTCCGGCTATCTTGACGAATCCCCCGAAGGGAAGCCAATTCAAGCTGTAATCCGTTTCGCCCCGCCGCCATGCGTACATCCGGGGCGGAAAACCAAACCCAAATTCATCCACTTTCAATTTGAAAAGTTTTGCGACCCCAAAATGCCCCGCCTCGTGGCCGAGAATCAAAACGGATAATCCAACGATTACAAAAAGCGCGATGAGCATGATTAATTTTCTCCTAATTCGCTGATTTTCCCCTGAACAACGCTTTCAATATTCTTATTCGCTTCATCGGTCAACTTCTGAACTTTTTCTTTCGTCTTAAACGCTTCGTCTTCGCTTAATTCCGCTTCTTTGATTTTCTTCATCGCCTCGTCCCGCCGCGCCCGAACCTGGATCCGCGCCGCTTCGCCGTTTTTCTTCGCCAGTTTTATAAATTCATCCCGCCGCTCGTCGTGCAATTGGGAAAGCGTCGCGATCACATTGTTGCCGTCGTTTGAAACTGAAAGCCCGACTTTCGCATCCTCGATCGCTTTCACGACCGCGCCAACAAAATTTTTATCCCATATGCTTATTTGAATGGCGCGCGGAGGAAGCACGGAAAGCGACCCGAGCTGCTGTATGGTAAGCACTTGATCGTAGGCGTTCACCTTCAAATCCTGCACTAAATCCACCGAAGGACGATTACCCCGAATGGCGCGCAATTCCTCGCGCAGTTTTTGGACGACGCTCCGAAGCGCGGAATCCAGTTCTTTTAGATACTGCTCGCTTATCGTAGACATATCGAATGTAACTATACCCGAAGCCCGGCTTTGGGCAAGTTTCTTTTTGCAAACAAACTTTCGAGCTGCAGCCGCGGATTGAGGTTGAAATATGCCGCATCGTGTCGGAGTTCCAGAAGCGTGTGCCAGAAATTAACGACCGACGAACCGCCAACGACAGCAGATACTTTTACAAACTCCCACGAGGAAATAAGTATAAGCGAGTCGAGGAGTTTCTCGAAGTCGAAATTTTCCCGCGCCATCATTTTCTTGAGTAGTTCCCCCCGTTTGTCCGCCGAAAGCCGAAGCAACTTTTCCGCTGTTTCGATTGATTCGGCAAAATCTGCATCGGAAAGGAGAGCGCGAAGAAGCCCCGGCCTCCCCATAGATTTAGAAACTGCCTCCGGAATCTTCTTCGCATCACGGAACTCTGTATCGGCCCAGGCAAGAAGCTCACTCCGGGGAACAGGCGAAAAATAAACTTTCTGGAGGCGCGAAAATACAGTCGGATTTAGGGCATCCGGATCGCTTGTTACGAGAAGTATCAGAGACGACGCCGGCGGTTCTTCGGTTATCTTGAGGAGCGCGTTCTGGGCTTCCGCGGTCATGCGCTCGGCGTTATCCAACACAAGCGTCCTCCGCAAGCTCAACGCCGGTTTCTGCCACAGAAAACTTTTGATCTGGCGGATCTGGTCAATGCCTATCGAGTTTTTTTCGTCCGGAGCGATACGCAAAAAATCTTGAAGTAATTTGGGTTCCTTGAAATTGCCCGTCTCAAGGTAATTTGAAAGGGCTTCCGCAACTACGCGCTTTCCGATCATTGTAGGCCCCCAGAAAACGTAGCCGTGCGCAAGACTGTTTTCATCCGCAAGCCGCTTCAACTCTTTAATAATGGATGTATGGCCAACAAGCATAAACGTGAATAACGAATTACGAATCGTGAATTACGACTTTATTTTCCACAACTTAGGACTCTTGACCCATGATTCTATACTCACCGTTTATTAAGCAGCGTGCGCTTATACGTATCGAGGTGGCTCAAGATCATGCCTGTTCCTTTCGCGACGCAAAAAAGCGGGTCTTCGGCGACGTATGCCTGCACGCCCAAAAATCGCTCGAAAAATTCGGGCAGATGGTGGAGTTGAACACTCCCGCCGGAAAGGATAATTCCTTTCTCCATAATGTCCGCGACCAGTTCCGGCGGAGTGACGTTGAACACGTTCTGGATCGAATTCGCGATTTCCACGAGAAACGGATTCAACGCCTCCGCGATTTCATTGGAATTTATGACGATGTCTTTCGGCAATCCCGTGATCAAATCGCGGCCGCGAAGCTCATACTCCATTTTTTCCTTCGTTGCCATGGCGGAGCCGATTTTGATCTTCACGTTCTCCGCGGTCTGCTCTCCGATTGCGAGCGAATATTTCTTTTTCACATAATCGCTCACCGCTTGGTCGAATTTGTTTCCCGCAATCCGCAAGCTCGTCCACGCGACGATATTGCCGAGAGCAACGACGGCGACTTCAGACGTTCCTCCGCCGATGTTGATGATCATATTTCCCGAGCTCGCGTTGATGGGAATTCCCGCGCCCAAAGCGGCCAAAACCGGCTCACGGACGATATACGCATTCCGCGCGCCCGCTTCCCGCGCGGCGTTCACCACCGCTCTCCGCTCGGTCTGCGTGATGCCCGCCGGCACGGAAACCACAACGTCCGGCTTGAACAACCTGAACCAGCCGGTGGCCTTTGAGATGAAATAGGTGAGCATTGCCTTCGTGATGTAGTAATCGGCGATCACGCCGTCCTTGAGCGGCCGATATGCAACGATCTCATCCGGCGTCCTGCCGATCATCTCTTTCGCCTCGACGCCCACTGCGAGCACTGAATTATCCGGCTTCGTGAGCGCCACGATCGTCGGCTCGTTTATAATAAACCCCTTGCCCGGCACATAAACCACGGTATTCGCTGTTCCCAAGTCAATTCCGATTTTAGTTACGAACATATAACTAATGTAAAGCTAAAAACGCGCGCAGTCAATTTTATCCTATTCAAACGCTGATTAAAAAAACAAACCCAGCGACGAATCGCTGGGCTGTTTGGTTTTTTTGGGTTTATTACGTTTTCACTCACACGTGACACTAAGACGGGCTCAGGCAGAGAATTTTTCAGTAGAAAAATTTTCGATTTCAAAATATCTGCCGATGTTTCACTCCCTCCTTATGTCCGCTCCCAACTTCCGCAACCGTTCATCTATCTTTTCGTATCCGCGGTCGATTTCTTCGACGCCTTCGATCTCTGATTCCCCTTTCGCAACAAGCGCGATGATGATATCTACCATCCCGCTCCGGAGATCCCGCACCGTACATGCCCCGTCCGCATGGAGCTTCGTCGGCCCATGGATTTCGGCGACGTGATTATTTTTCTTTCTCGCAAACCGGCACCACCGTCCAAACGGGCATTCCGTTCCGATTCGCACATCCGCCCCAGCGCGCTTTAAATCCGCAGCATACGCAAAACGATCCTCGTAAACCGTCTCATGGAGCATCGATGTCCCCGCAGCTTGCGTCATCACGACGGCAATCGGCTGCTGCCAATCGGTCATAAATCCGGGATGCGGCGCGGTTTCGACATAAACCGATCGGAGCGGATTAGGCCCGCGGGTAAATACGATTCCCTCCGACACAACTTTGTATTCCGCTCCCATTCGCCGCACGGTATTTAAAAACGTGATGAGGTGCTCTTGGATTGCGCCCCGCACGAGTATTTCTCCTCCTGTCGCGAGCGCAAGACAAGCAAACGAAACCGCTTCATTTCGATCAGGCGGTACGCGGTGCGTTACGCCCCGCAATCGCTCGACGCCTTCCACGTAAATATCGCGCTCCGAACCAAGTTCGATAATCGCACCCATATTTTGAAGCATACTCACGAGACTCATGATCTCCGGCTCAAGCGCGGCGTTACGTATCGCCGTTTTGCCCTTTGCAAGCACGGCTCCGAGTATAGCGCTTTCCGTCGCACCCACGCTCGGAAAATCGAAATTAATGACGCCGCCGATAAGTCCGTTTTTGGCAGTGGCTACATAACTGGTCTTCGTCGTTTTAATATCTGCTCCCAAAACTTCTAACGCCTTAACATGAAAATCCACGGGCCTGGCCCCGATTTTATCACCGCCCAAAATAGGCACTTCTGCTGCGCCGGTTCGGGCGAGCAATGGGCCCAAGGCCAGAATCGGAATTCTATTCCGTCTCGAAAGCTCCGAAACCCGATTATTTTTTATATTCGGCGTATGGATTTTCGCCGTCGAGCCGACTATCTCGATCTCGCTTCCAATATTCTTAAGAAGCTCCGCGGTTATGGAGGTATCGCCTATGCTTGGAAAATTTTCCAAAACACACGGCTCGTCGGTAAGAAGCGACGCGATCATAAGCTTCGGAGCGGACATTTTCGCTCCGGCCAAGGCCACTTCTCCGGAAAGCTGCTTTCCCCCTTTAATGATAAATTTTGCCATGCAAAAAATTCTCGAGTTCGTCTATTTTTATCCGTTCCTGCTGTGCGGTATCGCGATCCCGCACAGTGACATCTTTTTTCTCTAAACTATCGAAGTCGATTGTGATGCAGTAGGGCGTTCCGATTTCGTCCTGCGAATAATACCGCTTGCCGATATTTCCGCGGTCATCCCACGCAATGTGAAACTTTTTTCGTAAACCGTCATAGACTTCGCGGGCAAGTTTTGTAAGCTCTGGCTTGTTCGCCAGCAGCGGAAATACCGCAGCTTTATAAGGCGCAAGTTTGGCCGGAAGCGCTAAAACTGTTCTGCCTCCCTCTTCCCTGTAGGCCTCGAGAAGCGTCACAAGCACCGACCGATCCAGACCAAACGTGGGCTCAATCACGTGCGGCCAGAATTCTTCGCCGGTTTCCGGATCTGTGTACTTAAGATTCTGCCCGGAAATCCTTTCATGATTTTTCAAATCGAAATCCGTTCGATATGCAAGGCCGTACAGTTCTTTCCGACCGAAAGGATAGTCGTATTCAAAGTCCACCGTCCGCGTGGAGTAATGCGCCCGGTCTGCTTCCGGAATTTCAACTTCGTGCACATGCGCTGCAGCCACTCCCAAATCCGCAAGCCACTCGCGCATTTCTTTTTGCCAATATTCAAACCACGTTTCCCATTCGCTTTGCCGCACGAAGTATTCGAATTCCATCAGATTGAATTCCCGCGTTCGAAAAATAAAGTTCCCGGGGGTTATCTCGTTTCGGAATGCCTTCCCCTGCGATGCAATGCCGAAAGGCAATTTCTTTCTGGCAGTATCGAGAACCTGCTTAAAGTTTACGAACATCGATTGTGCGATTTCCGGTCGGAAGTACGCAATATTCGCCTGCTCTTCGGCCGGCCCAAGAAAGGTTTTGAGCATAAGATTGAACTGCTTCGCCTCCGTAAAACTGCTTTTTGTTCCACATTTTGGACAGGCCTTTTTTACGTCCACCTGATCGGCACGATAGCGTTCATGGCATTTCTTGCACTCCATAAGCGGATCCGTGAAAGTCGCCAAATGCCCGCTCGCCTCCCACACCTTGGGATTCATAATGAGCGCCGCGTCGATCCCGACCATGTCCTCCCGTCGATGCACAAAGCGATCCCACCACAATTGTTGGATATTGTTTTTAAGCTCGACGCCCAAAGGCCCATAATCCCAGGAGTTCGCGAGTCCGCCGTAAATCTCGGACCCTGGAAATACAAACCCGCGCCGTTTGCACAAGCTCACTATTTTATCCATCAGATCCCCCTGTGTTTGCTTTGTCATCGATATGGTTGTCGGTTATCAGTTCGGAAAAATTACGGCTGCACTCTTCTATCTCCACCGGCAATGGTTGCATCGGTCAGTATGGACGTGTCCAGTTCTTTGGCCGTCGCCTGCCCGGATTGGTTCACAAAAGAATCCGTCCATTGGACGGTTGTATCGCCCAAAAATACGACATTCGAACCGACTTGATTTGATGAGGGTGTTACCTCCACCTGAAATATCGCCTCCGGAGGCGGACTGATAAATCCTCTGGTCGCCGGAATAAAAGGGATATCCCACGTCACCAGTCCGGAATTCGGATTATAGGCGGGCTGGGTGTCCATAGTGCTCTTAACCGTACCAGTAAAGCGGGCACCGGACTGGAGGTACGTGGAAACATGGACATTGCTCACATCGGTTGCATAATTTACGATCCGCCAGTGCACCGTAAATTGAGTGGGTTGGTTTACCCGCGGTGGATATGGACCGCTGTTTAAGATGCCGGAGGCGGCGTCTCGCCACAGCGCCTCCGAAACAAAATCCAGCTTTCCCGCCACCTTCGACTCAACTTCCGCCACGGATACCGTTTTGTTCGCGGTGATATTCTGTGGAACCGTCGGCGATTCGATCTGGGCCTGAATTTTCAGTGTATAATTTTTGTCGCTTAACAATCGAATCGGGAACGCATTTTTGATCGGGATGCTGAAACTTACGCTCCCGCCCTGCTTCGACGGAACGCTAAGCAATTCGCGATTCGTCGCCGGAAACCACGTGACGGTATTATTGAGCGAATTAAAATTCCCATCCGTCCCGATGTTGGAAAAGTCGAACAATTCGCCGACGAGCTTCGCTTGGATCTTTACATTCTGCATCACCATCTCTGAATTATTGTTATATTGAATCGTGTACTGCACGTTGTCGCCGAGATGGCTGATGTAATCGGCAGAATTATTGGCGGTAATGGACAAAGAAAGCGGAGATTGGGAAATCGCGACATTCGCCGTCTGTTTGTTCACGGTGTATGTGTTCCCTGAAATGAGAGACGTGAGCGACGCGACGATATCAAAAAAGGATCCTTCTGGCCCAAGAACGCTTCCCGTAATGGAAATCGTGCCAGCAGACCCCGCGGGAATGGTTCCTAGCTGCCACGAATTATTGCTCGACCCTTCTGGGGAAACTGTGGAATGCTTGAATTGAAATATCGGTGGATAGTCGAGCGCAAGATGCACATCTTTGAAATCGTGGGCGGTGTTGTTCGAATACGACGCTTTGATTTCAAAATCTTGCCCGTTAAAGACGCTCTGCGGAACGCCGAGGTTTATGGTAACTGCCGGCTGATTGATCAAGAGGTCCAGCAGCGCGGGGCTCTCATACTGCGCTCCGGAAGTTTGCGAAAAAGAATAACTCAATTTCGCCTCGAGTCGCCGCGTAGGATTCCCGCTCAAAGCCAGGAGAGTGAATGTTTGCTGATTGATGCTTCCGGGCCCGAGATCTCCGACGACTTGTTCGGAAACCCGCGCTTCATCAGACTGTCCGGCGAAGTAAACGCCGTCAGGCAGGAAAAGCGACAATTTCGCGTTTTTCAAAATGTTATCGGAATAATTGGAGATAGAAATCGAAACCGTAAACGGTTCCCCGATGAGGATCTGGTTTGGCTTCAAAAATTCGAGACTTATCTTGGAATTGGCCTGCGGCGCGGACGGCTGAATTAAAAATTTGTACAATCCGAATCCGCCCGCAATCAAAGCGACGAGAACCACGCCCAAGATAATTGCATCGCTCGATTTGAGCGGGCTCGGCTTTTTTTTCATCATTCTCAACCTTTCCATTCTCTCCGTAGGCGCAGTCCACGGAGAGCGGAATTTATCCTGCTCTTCACTCATGAGGTATAAGTCACGGCTATTAGTTTCTTATACATAATAAACCGCGCGCACCGATTTTTGAAGCGCAGCCATCGCAAAAAAGTTCCTGCCTAAGAACATTGAAAAATGTCGGTTTTTGTTCCGCGCAGAGAACGCACGTCGCTTCCTGCGGATCCCATCCCAGGATTCCCAAAATACGGCCCCAATAAAAACTATCCGAGACGAGGCATTGCCACAGTCGAAGATCCGGCTCCGCCTCGGCGATTATCCGGTCCAAAAAATATAAATTGCCTGGAGGTATATCCAAGAATCCCTCCTTCAGCGCATCGACGATTTGCAAGCCGTTTTTTTCGATCAGCCGAGCCCGGACAATATTCCCCGGCTCGAGATGTGGCGAAAGTTTTGAGACAATGCGCCGGGCGCTCTTCGCCCGTGCGACAAGCTTCCCGAATTTTTTCGTAAACAAAGAAACGCGGACGTCGGCGTCTCCGCTTGTATTTTTGTCGAGCACGATTGCTTCGCTTAGGTATTCAGTCACAGTAAAATCTTACAACATAATATCACATGTTCAAAAAATGATCTGCTGCTCTCTTGCAATTTTGCACGGTGGCAGGATACGATACACATATCAATTACAGTTCATTCAAAACCAAATCGAAATCGAAACCAGTATGGATGCTATAAATTATCGCTTTTTCACGCGCGTTGGCGTCGGTATTATTGTGGGAATTTTTCTGCTCGCTCCGCTCTATCGGCTCTGGAAACGCTGGAAACGGCGCTGCCCGCATTGCGGAAGCATGCGAGTTGAGCGGATTCCAACCCGGGAAGTGCCGCCGAGGGCTCACGACGAACGGGATGTCGTGTGCGAAATGGACCGCACGTGCCTCAATCGGGCTTGCGCATTTTACATGATTCGAGAAGTCGAAAAAGCGGAACGAAAAAAAATCTCCCGCTTGAGATACTTTTGGGAAAAAATCATATCATAACTTCACTCAATCTTGAGTATCGCCTCCAAAATCCAAAACACGGCCTGCCGCCGTGTTTTTTGCTGGTGCGCAGGGTGAGAGTCGAACTCACAGGGCCTAAAAGACAATGGATTTACAGTCCACTCCCGCTCCCTACGGGACTACCTGCGCGAACATTCATTATCCTATTACTCCCCAATTCTCCCGTCAATAAATTGCCTTAAAATCTGAAAGGCAGCATTAAATTTATTAGAAAAAAAATAAGCCGAGTTAGCAATATTTCAAAAACTGAAGCGGTTCGGGAAAAAAGAGGTGAGAAGTTATTTCTTCCCTTTTATTTCCGTAAAATCAATAGCGGACTTTTCTCCATTCTCTCCGTTTCCGCTCATCTCCGGCGGCTGTATGCGCTTGATTTGTCTGCTCACCACATTGTCTACCTTAAGCAGTGTGATCTTAAACTTTTTCAAAAATTTAAACAGAAAGCTGTTTACCGCTCCATCCACCCGTTCCGGAATTTTGGAAACTATGAACCGTTCCAAGAATCCTTTTTTTTCGACCGCGCCGTTGTCCGGCTCGATCCGCGGGAGTGTGCGAATCACAAAATAGAGGAGTGCGCCGGACGAAACCATAAAAATATTTGTGACGATAAACTGGAACATGGGACTATTATAGATTCAAAAGATACAAAATTCCAACCTTATACGCAAAAAACAAAACTATTTCGACCGCACACTCATTTTCCTCACTTCCTCCCCGTCCGGAAGGTGGAGACGGGAGAGGTGGCCGTCCCTGACC
>CAYZZK010000004.1:0-21961 GCA_964483045.1 uncultured Candidatus Saccharibacteria bacterium | reverse complement strand
GGATTGTACACATTGGAATCCGGCATGACGAGCGGGGAAATTCTTTCGAAGCTTGTTTCGGGATCGCGGACCGAAGTTTCTGTAACTGTCGTCGAGGGATACTCCGTGTACGACATAGATCGTCTCTTGAGTTCATCGGGGGTACTTAAGGCCGGCGAATTGGTCGAAGCGAACAAAAAGAATTCTTTTGAGGGGCGGCTGTTTCCCGATACGTACAGGTTTTTCAAAAATTCCGACGTTGAGGACGTTATCGGGAAATTTCTGGACACCTTTAAATCCAAGACGGATTCGATTTTTGCCGGCAACACTGCAGGCGCCACGTCGAGCATAATTCTCGCGTCACTCATCGAAAAGGAAATCCCGGATTTTGAAGACAGGAAAATCGTTGCGGGCATTTTGCAAAAGCGCATCGAAGCCGGAATTCCGATCCAGGTGGATGCAGCTATTTGCTACGCGAAGGAGATGGCATTGTATCCAGTAAATAAGAGCTGTTATCCACTAAGTGCTCTTGACTTTAAAATAGAATCCCCATACAATACATATCTACACATGGGTCTCCCTCCGACACCCATTGGTAATCCCGGTATTTCTGCTTTAGTGGCCGCGGTGCATCCAAAGAGTTCGCCTTACTGGTATTATTTGAGTGATCCGGCGACTCATAAAACCATATTTAGCAGGGACCTTGACGAACAGGAGGGAAATCGTGTTAAATACCTAGGTAAACCAAAAAAGTAAAAAGCCTCTGTGAGGAGAGCTTTTGTGCTGTCCGTTTTCCACGATGTAAGGGGTTGTTCAAAAAACCGCAGGTTAGTGCGTCTGGAGCAGTTTTTAAGCGAAGTATTTTATAGAAGAAAATGCCTAAATTTTCATCAACAAAAGTATTTGGAAAATCAAAACCCCTCATTAAGCCATTCAACCTCAACGAAGCGCAGTTGTTTTCGTACGAGTGGTTCCTCAAGAAAGGAATCCACGAACTCTTAGAAGAAATTTCTCCGATTCTCGATCACACGGGAAAAGAGCTCGAGCTCAAGTTCGAGGATTACCATTTTGACGAGCCGAAGTACGATGAACAAGTCGTGCGGTACAAAGACGCGACATACGAAGCGCCTTTGCGGATCAAGCTGCGCCTGACGAACAAGAGAACGCGAAAAGAAGAAACCCAAGAAGTCTATTTTGGCGATTTTCCGCTCATGACCCAGCGGGGAACGTTTATCATTAACGGGGTCGAGCGTGTCGTCGTTTCGCAACTTATTCGTTCCGCCGGAGTTTACTTTACTGCCGTCCCATATCGGGGCCGGCAGCTTTTTGGCGCAAAAATTATTCCGAACCGGGGCGCGTGGCTCGAATTCGAAACGGATGCGGACGGGGTTATAAGCGTAAAGATCGACCGCCGGCGCAAAGTGCCCGTCACCGACCTGTTCCGGATTTTCGGAATTGAGGAGAGCAAGATTATTTCCTCGTTCACTGATATAGATACCGGTCCTATTAAATTCATCGGGGCAACGCTCAAGAAAGATGTGGCGAAGAATGTCGAAGAATCGTATGTGGAAATTTATCGGCGACTTCGTCCGGGCGATCCCGCGACCCCGGCGACCGCAAAAAGTCTTATTGACGCGATGTTCAAGCGGTCTGACAGGTATGATCTTTCTCCCGTCGGCAGGTTTAAGGTAAATCAGCGGCTCAATTTTGATAAAAAGAAGATAACAAAACTTTTGGATTTGGAGGATTTGATCGCGATCGTCCGGGAAATTATTTCTCAAAATAACAATCCGAGCGCCGAACCGGATGACATCGATCACCTGGGGAACCGGCGGCTCAAAGCGGTCGGCGAGCTTTTACAGGGAAGACTTAGAATCGGATTTGCCCGCCTCCGGAGAATTATTCAGGACCGCATGTCAATCGAAGATAAAGAGCGCCTTATGCCGGCCCAGCTTGTGAATTTCCGGCCGATTTCAGCCGTCGTGAAGGAATTTTTCGCTTCATCCCAACTTTCGCAATTCATGGATCAGGTGAATCCGTTAGCCGAGCTTGAGCACAAGCGGAGGATTTCTGCGCTCGGCCCCGGAGGACTTACGCGCGAACGGGCGAGTTTCGAAGTTCGCGACGTTCATCGGTCCCACTATGGGCGCATTTGTCCGATTCAAACTCCGGAAGGCGGCAATATCGGTCTTATCAACTACTTGGCGAGTTTTTCCCGGATCAACGAATTCGGATTTTTGGAAACTCCGTATGCGAAAGTGGAGAACGGCCGGGTCACCGATGAAATTATCTGGTTCGATGCCCTTGAGGAAGAAAAATATAAAATTACCCATGGCGGCGTCAGGAAAGACGAAAAAGGAAATATTTTGGACGAAGTCGTCGAGGCACGCGTAAAAGGCGTTCCCGAAACCTGTTTGCGGAAAGAGGTTGAATTTATTGATGTCGCGCCGCATCAGTTTATCAGCGTGGCGACCTCGCTAATACCGTTTTTACAGCATGACGACGCCAACCGCGCGCTCATGGGTTCAAACATGCAGCGCCAGGCAGTTGTTTCGATCAAGCCACAGGCCCCGTATGTTTCGACAGGAGAAGAAGACCACGTCGCGACTGATTCCGGATATGTGGTTCAAGCAGAAGCCAACGGAGAAGTCATCGGAGTGGATGCGAGCCATGTGAAAGTAAAGTACTCGAATGGCACGATAAAAAACTATGTTTTGGAAAAATTCAAGCGATCGAACCAGTTTACATGCATTTCCCAGCGGCCGCTCGTGTCTATCGGCCAAATAGTTAAAAAAGGCGCGGTGCTTGTCGACGGCCCTTCGATAGAAAACGGAGTGCTGGCGTTGGGGCAAAATCTGCTTGTCGCGTTCATGTCGTGGCAAGGCGCCAACTTCGAGGATGCGATTATTTTATCTGAACGAGTTGTGCGGGATGATTTATTCACGTCGATACATATCGAAGATTTTTATTGCGACGTACGTGATACGAAGCTTGGGCCGGAAGTGACGACCCCCGATATTCCGAATGTTTCCGAAGAAAAACTGAAGAATCTGGATGAAGAAGGGATTATACGCATCGGAGCCGAAATAAAGTCCGGCGATATTTTGGTCGGCAAAATTTCTCCGAAAGGAGAAGCGGAGCTGACGTCGGAAGAGCGGCTCCTTCGGGCAATTTTCGGCGAAAAAGCGCGAGATGTGAAAGATACGTCGCTTACTTTGCCGCACGGCCGGCGCGGGCGCGTGATAAACGTAAAAGTTTTTGATCGCGAAAAAGGAGACAAGCTCGAGCCCGGAATTATCAGACGGATTCAGGTGGAAGTGGCGGAGCTTCGGAAAGTACAGGCGGGGGACAAGTTGGCGGGGCGGCACGGAAACAAAGGGGTTATTTCCCTCGTAAGTTCGGTGCAAGATATGCCATATCTCGCGGATGGAACCCCTGTGGATATCATTTTGAATCCTTTGGGCGTCGCGTCCCGTATGAACCTCGGGCAAATTTTGGAAACACATCTTGGTTGGGCGGCTTCGAAATTGGGATATCGCGCAATTACTCCGGGGCTGGATTCGATAACGGAAGCGGAAATGCGAGAGGAACTCAAGAAGGCGGGCTTGCCGGAAGACGGCAAGGTGCAGCTCTTTGACGGGCGCACCGGCAATGCTTTTGATAACCGCATAACTGTCGGGCAAGTATACATTATGAAATTGAATCACCTCGTGGAGGACAAGGTGCACATGCGATCGATCGGGCCGTATTCTCTTATCACCCAACAGCCACTGGGAGGCAAAGCGCAGTTCGGGGGACAGCGTTTCGGAGAAATGGAGGTGTGGGCGCTCGAGGGATATGGAGCGAGGCATACGCTCCAAGAGATGCTTACTATCAAGTCCGACGACGTACTCGGCCGAGCCGCCGCTTACGAATCCATTATCCGCGGCGAAGAAATAAAAGAAGCGAACTTGCCCGCGTCATTTAACGTACTCATGAACGAACTCAAGGCAATGGCGTTCGACATCAAGCCCCTCTACGATTCCGATTCCGACCGGCGGGACGATTTCAGCGCGCTTAAAATCAGTACGGCTTCGCCAGACGAAATATTGAAGTGGTCCCACGGCGAAGTCATAAAGCCCGAAACAATCAATTACCGGACCCAGCGCCCTGAAAAAGACGGCCTTTTCTCCGAGCGGATTTTCGGCCCGACGAAAGACTATGAATGTTATTGCGGAAAATACCGCCGGATCAGGTATAAAGGGGTGGTCTGCGACAAGTGCGGCGTTGAAGTAACGCGCGCCGTTGTCCGCCGCGAGCGGCTTGGGCACATTTCGCTTGCAACTCCCGTGAGCCATATCTGGTTCCTGCGAAGCGTGCCGTCGCGATTGAGTTTGATGTTGGACGTTCCTACCGGCAAATTGGAGTTGGTCATTTACTATTCCGCTTATATTGTTACGGAAGTCAACGAAGACGAAAAGAAAAAAGCGCTCGCAGATATCGGCCGGGAACTCCGGGGAAAATTGAAGAATGAACCCAAAGGAGACAAGAAAGCGAAAAAGGACCTCATGAAGGTGGCGGATACCGCGGAGGATTACCTCGAAAATCTCCATGTCGGCCAAGTCTTGGGCGAGACGGAATATTTCAACCTCTCCAAGAGGTTTGGTTCGGTATTCCGGGCCTCAAGCGGCGCGGAAGCGGTCCGGAGCATTTTAGAGAAAATGGATCTCAAGAAGGAAGCGCAAAAAATTGAGCGCCAGCTTGAAAACACGAAAGAAAACCTTACGCAGGCAAAACTGTTGAGGCGCCTTAAGATGGTGCGCTCGATGATCAAAAACAATACCCGCCCGGAGTGGATGGTATTGAATGTTCTCCCGGTTTTGCCGCCGGATCTTCGGCCGATGGTTGTCTTGGATGGCGGCCGTTACGCCACGTCTGATTTAAACGACCTCTACCGCCGCGTCATCAACCGCAACAATCGATTGAAAAAACTTTTGGAGATAAAAGCGCCGGACGTAATCATCCGGAACGAAAAACGAATGCTCCAGGAGGCAGTCGATGCGCTTATCGATAATTCGGCCCGTTTCGGTTCGCAGCAGCTTTCCGCGCGGCGGCGCCCGCTTCGTTCTCTCGCGGACATGCTTAAGGGCAAACAGGGCAGGTTCAGGCAGAATTTACTGGGCAAGCGGGTGGATTACTCCGGCCGTTCCGTGATCGTCGTCGGGCCGAAACTGAAGCTCGACGAATGCGGGCTTCCGAAAATAATGGCGTTGGAACTTTTCCGCCCGTTTATCATCAGCGAAGTCATGAAGAAAGGGCTTGCGCACAATATCCGGAGCGCAAACAGGTTTATCGAAGAAGGGAGCGACGAGGTATGGGCAATTCTCGAAGATATTATCAAAGACAGAAAAGTGCTTTTAAACCGCGCGCCGACGCTCCATCGCTTGAGCATCCAGGCGTTCAGACCGATTCTTATCGAAGGCCTTGCTTTGCAGATTCCGCCTCTTGTCTGTGTGGCGTTTAATGCCGACTTTGACGGAGACCAAATGGCGGTCCATTTGCCGCTCGGGTCCGAGGCGCAAAAAGAAGTGGCGAGCGTTATGTCTGCAGGAGGAAATCTTTTAAAGCCGGCGACCGGAGAGCTTATCACGACGCCGACGCAAGACATGGTGTTGGGAATTTATTATCTCACCCGTATGGATTCTGCCCCCGCCGGAAAGGGAACGAAGGCGATGTCGAGTTTCGATGAAGCGAACTTGGCACTTGAATTCGGGGCAATCGAGTTGCATGAGCCGATTAAGTTCGGCAACATCGAAACAACCGTGGGCAGATTGATTTTTAACCAGGCGCTGGCCGGAGTTTCCGAATTTATCAACGATACGATGAATAAGAAGAAACTCGCGCGGCTCATTGAAAAAGTGCTCGAAGTGCACGGTCTCGAGGCGGCGAGAGACACGCTCGACAGAATTAAGCTTTTAGGATTTGAAATGGCAACGCGATCCGGCATCACGTGGGCGATGGCCGACCTTGTTCCCCCGACGAACAAGCCGAATATTTTGCGTGCCGCGGAAAAAGAAGTCGAGCTTGTGCGGGAACAGTTCAACGGTGGGTTGCTTACAGAAACCGAGCGGCGCGGGCGAACGATAAGCGTTTGGGGAAAAGCAAAAGAGGAAATAGCCAAACTTATCGCGAACGCATTGCCAAAAAACAATTCGATTTATCAAATTATCGATTCGGGATCTCGAGGATCGTGGGCGCAGCCGATTCAGATGATGGGTATGAAAGGACTGGTCCAGAATCCTAAAGGAGAGGAAATCGAATTGCCGATCAAATCTTCGTTTAAGGAAGGATTGAGTGTTCTAGAATATTTCATTTCGACGACGGGCGCAAGAAAGGGGACAACCGACACCGCGCTCAAAACCGCGCAAGCCGGATACCTCACGCGTCGGCTCGTCGACGTGTCTCAAGATCTTATTATCCGCGAAGAAGACTGCAGAGTGAAAGATGGAATAGAAATTTACCGCGCTGATGGAAAGGAATTCAACCAGTCCTTCAGGAGCAAGCTCTTTTCAAGGACTGCGCTCGACGATGTTCGCGTGGATCGGAAAATCGTTGTGCGGGGCGGAGAAGTTATAGACAGCGTTGCGTCTGAACGGATCGAAAAATCTTCGCTGGAATCCGTGAAAGTGCGGTCTCCGATTATGTGCCGGACGCTCTACGGCGTCTGCGCCACGTGCTATGGCCTTGATTTGGGCAACAACAAGCCGGTTAAAATGGGCAGCGCGGTTGGCGTTGTCGCTGCGCAGTCAATCGGTGAGCCGGGGACGCAGCTTACTATGAGAACGTTCCATACCGGAGGCGTTGCCGGGGTTGACATCACGCACGGCTTGCCCCGAGTCGAAGAAATTTTTGAAGTCAGGCCGCCGAAGGGCAAGGCGATTTTGTGCCCGGTGGATGGCGTTTTGGAAAAGGTAGAGGAGAAAGGATCGCTCAAGGTATTAAAAATCGCCGCTAAAGGCGAAAAACTAAAAGCAAAAGAGAAAGAATTCTCGGTGCATCGCTCCGCGACACTGTTTGTAAAAATCGGAGATCCGGTGAAGCGGGGGGATCAACTTTCGGAAGGCCACGTGGATTTGAAAGAACTTTTGGAACTCAAAGGAATCAGGGAAGTCGAACGATATGTTATAAACGAAGTGCAAAAGATTTACATGTCTGAAGGCGCTTCGATTAACAACAAACATATCGAGGTGATTATTCGAAAAATGTTCTCCCGCGTGAAAATTAAAGATGCCGGAGAAGCGCAGGACTTTGTGGCGGGAGAAACTATCGAGAAAGACCGGATGCTTGAAGTCAATAAAGAGCTTAAGAAGCAAGGGCTGCGTCCGGCAAAAGGCGAAGAACTGCTGTTGGGAGTTACACGGATTGCGCTTACCTCCGAAAGTTTCCTCTCGTCCGCTTCCTTCCAAGATACGTCGAGAGTACTCGTGAAAGCTGCGATAGAAGGCAAGATCGATACGCTTCGGGGACTCAAAGAGAATGTGATTATCGGGCGTCTCATCCCAATGGGAAGTGTCGGGCGAGTCGTGCATTCTGAAGCGCTCGAGGCGGAAGAGGGGAAGGAAGTAAAAGAGCCGAAAGCAGAAGAGGTGCAAATTGCTCAATAATGTTTCACAGAGCTGCGGTGTCTATAACGCTTGCATTTGATTTGAACTATCATTTATACTTCATGTGCCGCCGCACCGAAGAGCCGGCGCGCGGGAATCCATAAATCTATGGCTATACCAAATAAAAAAGAAGAAAAGGAAGGGGTTCAAGTGAGGGACTATGAGATTGCCCTTCTTTTGCCGCAAGAAGAACTTTTGCCGAATATTCTTAGCGTACTCGGCCAGCATAAGATTGAGATAAAATCGGAAGGGCAGGTAAAGAAAATCCGGCTGGCGTACGAAATTGGAGGCGCGAAAGAAGCATATTTTGTTTTCTTTCACGCGTCCGCTTTTCCGGATAGCGTAAAACTGCTCGAAGCGAATTTGAAGAGCAATATGCAAGTGTTGCGGTTTTTGATTTTGCGCCTTTTTACTTCCAAAATTGAGCGCGACGAAGCGGCGAAGAGATTTGCTCGGCCGTCTTTCAGGCCGTCTCCGCGGCGTTCCGCAGGGACGCCTCCCACCGCGGAGTCTCGCCAGCCAAGCGTATTGAGCAATGAAGCATTGGAGAAGAAGATAGAAGAAATATTACAGTAAACTGACAACTAATAACTTATGACTAAGGGACATGCTACAATAAAGAAGTCAAAAGTTATAAGTTTCAAGTCCTAAGTTAGATTATGAATTTAAACAAAGTTTTTATTCTCGGCCGCATGACGGCGGATCCGCAAGTTCGCCAGACACAAAGCGGGCAGAGCGTTTCGAGTTTCGGCGTCGCTACGAATCGGGTATGGACAGATAAAGCCGGGGCGAAACAGGAAGAGACGGAATTTCACAACGTCGTCGTGTGGGGCAGACAGGCGGAGATTGCGGGGCAATTTTTAACGAAGGGTGCGTTGGTGCTCATTGAGGGGCGTTTACAAACGCGTTCGTGGCAGGATAAGCAGGGACAACAGCGAAAAACGACGGAGATAATTTGCGACCGGATGCAGCTTGGGCCGCGGCCCATGGGAGCCGGAAAATCCCCGAGCTTCGGGGGGCAAAGCCCGCCCGCCGGCACTCCAGTTTCTTCCGCATCACAAGCGAAAGAACCTCCGATGGAAGAGCTGCCCACTATTAACGTGGATGAGCTCGGTTCAGAGGAGATAAAGCCGGAAGACCTGCCGTTCTAAAGAGGTACTTAGTATTTAGAATATAGAAAATAGATGGAAAATTATGCGTTAAGAGGTCTATTAATAGGAGTTATTGTTTATCTCTTATTAATTCTTTTGTCATTAAAAAGTGATAATGGTGAATATATTCCGCTTGCAGGAGGAGTATTATTTATATTTTCCCCAGTTATCATCATAGGATTAGTGGCTGGTTCGTTTTACGGAGTCAAACGGAAGAAAGTAGCAGAAAACGATAAACAGAAAATAGAATAGCTTTACATTTTCCGTCTTTTCCTTTAAACTTCCCCGGTAACTAAATAGTCTATTTTCTAAGTACTAAGTACCATATTCTGATTAAAAATGGCTAAAAAAATCAAGACAGTCATAAAGATTCAAATAGAGGCCGGCAAGGCAAATCCTGCCCCTCCGATCGGAACCGCGCTTGGGCCGCAGGGTATTAATATCGCCGATTTTTGCAAGAAATTTAATGAAGCCACAAAGGAAATGACGGGAGACGTTGTGCCGGCCGAAATAACGATTTTCGAGGACAGGAGTTTTACGTTCAAGCTCAAGACCCCCCCGGCATCGGCCCTACTCAAAAAGGCGGCTGGCATCGAAAAGGGTTCCGGCGATCCATTAAAGACAAAAGTAGGCAAGGTAACCCGCGCTGATGTAAGAAAAATTGCAGAGCGGAAAATGCCAGATTTAAATACAGATAATCTAGAAGCGGCACAGCGGAGCATTGCAGGAACGGCGCGCAATATGGGAATTGAGGTAATTGATTAGTGATCCACGGCGGTGATGAAATATGGGTCGAAATACAAAACGACCCTACGTTTTTCGTAGGGTCGTACCTGTTTTTGGGCAAGTCATAAGCTCCAAATACTGATGATTCCGGTTTTTGTATCGGCGAGGAGGTAGCTAGGGCGGCGAGGATGCACAATTATATCTATGACCGCCATCCATATCATAGTGAAGTAAAACCGGACATACCGAAACATTCTCTGATACAATGAGTGATTTCGAGTCATATCTTTCGCAATTGGCTGCGCTTGATAGACTTTGATCATTTGTGGCGGATGCTTCAGCTGTTCCGCTTTTTGTAGTGTCTCAACGAGCAGTTCCTCTAGTTGATCCCACCGCTCGATCTTGGCGAATTGAAGTTTTCCAATGAGTCTGCGGATTTCAGCCCGCACTTCCTGCATGGAGTTCTGTGGTTGTTCTGGCATAAGACCTTTCGTATTTAATTGTTCAGGAGTCACTGTTTACATTATATTAAATAAATTAGCGAAATAAAACTCATCGTGGTTTTTTTGTTTAAAGATTCCATCTTCGGTTATCGGAGAAATCGTGTATAATTGGAGCTATGCGAAAAGCGAATATAGGCACATTTATCGTTATTGAAGGTACGGACGGTTCCGGAAAAACCGAGCAGGTTAAAAGATTGTTGGAGAAGCTAAAGAAAAACCGGCGAGCGGTTATGATGATCGATTTTCCGCGCTATGGAAATCAATCGGCTTATTTCGTGGAAGAGTACCTGAATGGAAAGTACGGCGGTTGGGAAGCAGTCGGGCCCTATCAGGCATCGTTGTTTTACGCTATGGACCGCTTTGCGGCGAAATGGGAAGTCGAGAAGGCGCTCACAGCGGAGAAAACGGTGATCGCGAATCGCTACATGTCTTCGAACATGGGGCACCAGGGCGCAAAGATTGCGGATCCCAAAAAACGCCGAGCACTTTACAGGTGGCTTTATGAACTGGAATATGGGATTTTAGGAATCCCAAGGCCGGATAAGGTGATCATTCTACATGTTCCCGCCAAAGTAAGTTACAAGCTCATACTCAAAAAAAAGGAGCGCGAATATTTAAAAGGCAAAAAGCGAGATATTCATGAGGCGGACATACGGCATTTTCGGCAGGCGGAGGCGGCATATCTTGAACTCGCAAAGATGTTTCCAAAAGATTTTCAAATTATTGAGTGCGTCGAGAACGGTTCGCTTCTGCCTCCGGAGAATATCCATAAAAAAGTTTTGCACGCGGTAGAAGCGCACCTTAAAATATAGAAATGAGTAACTATAAACCGACAATTGGATTGGAAATACACGCGGAACTGAAGACGAAGTCCAAGATGTTCTGCGATTCGAAAAATGATCCAAGCGAGACCCGGCCGAATCAGAACGTGTGTCCGGTGTGTCTCGGGCATCCGGGAACGCTCCCGACGATCAATCGCGCGGCGGTCGAGTCGGTGATCCGGGTTGGATTGGCGCTCGCAGGAAATGTCAGTCCTGTTTCGAAATTCGACCGGAAAAATTATTTTTACCCGGATTTGCCGAAGGGGTATCAGATTTCCCAGTATGATCAGCCGCTTGTTGCGGGAGGAGTTTTGCGGGGCGTGCGCATTCGCCGGATTCACTTGGAAGAAGATACGGGGCGACTTTTGCATGGCGATAGCTCTGATGTGAAGTCGGAGCGAGCTTCGCTCGTTGATTTTAACCGTGCCGGCGTGCCGCTTATGGAGCTAGTAACAGAGCCGGATATAACGAGCGCGGAACAGGCGTCCGCTTTCGCACGTGAATTGCAGCTACTCTTGAGATATTTGGGAGTTTCCGAGGCGGACATGGAGCTTGGCCAGATGCGCATCGAAGCGAATGTGAGTCTTAATATGGGTACCAAAGTGGAGCTTAAAAATATTAATTCATTTAAGGCAATGGAAGAGGCCGTTCGGTACGAACTCACGCGTCACGAGGAAGTTTTAGAATCCGGCGGAACGATTTCCCAGGAAACGCGAGGATGGGATGAACAAAAACAAAAGTCCGTCGTTCAACGCTCAAAAGAGGATGCGCACGATTATCGTTATTTCCCGGAGCCGGATTTGCCCCCGTTTGACACTTCGTTTTTCGATATCGGAAAACTCTCGGCAGGGTTGCCGGAGCTGCCGAATAAAAAAAGAGAACGTTTCTCCCGCGAGTATGGTTTAAGTGAAAAACAGGCGGATACGCTCGTCGGTGAGCCCGCGCTCGCCGCATATTTCGAGGAAGCAGTCAGCGAACTCAAGGAAAAAAATCCGAAGGCCTCGGTACTTACCCTCTTTAATTACCTCACGAGCGATATTCGCGGCATCGTACGTGAACGCGGAATTATTTTACGCGATACCAAGGTAAATCCAGAGCATGTGGCCCATCTGGTTTCTCTCATTGAATCGGGAAAACTAACCAGTCGCCAGGCGAAGGATATGCTCGCCCGGATGTTTGAGCGCGATGAAGATCCAGAAGATATTCTCGCCGACCAGAGCATGTATGCGATTTCAGATACGGCAGAACTCGAAACGGTAGCACAGCTCATTTTGCAGGAAAATCCGAACGCGCTCGCCGATTATAAAAAAGGAAAAATCGCCAGTTTGCAGTTCCTGATCGGCAAAGCAATGGCGCAGCTCAAGGGAAAGGGGAATCCGGAAGTGCTTAAAGAAATTTTCCTGAAATTACTTTCTTGATTAATTTTTTAAGACCACTTAGCCCTTCCTAGGAGAAAATTTGAAGCGTAACAAGTTCTGTGATCGTAAAGTTTGTTACGCTTGATTAAAATACATAGATCGTGCTTTTATATTTGAAGCTTTTTGAAAGGTTCATCTGTGGGTGAATTACTCGAGGGTCGCGGATTCCGACCGCCTGTTCGGAGATGACATTTGGAGGATTTATGTTTGTAAAAGCCGAAGATCGGGAGTTTGTTTGTGCCAGGATTGAGGCGGGTGACCTATGCTGCTATTGCGTCAAAACTGGAGCGATAACGTTTAACGGTGTGGGGCGAAGACTTTTGTACGCCATTGGAGACACTTCCACCTGTCGCCGTTCAGGATTTCTTGCTCCGGGCATGGATCTTTTCTTAGTGAGCCGGATTGTCGACTTTATGGCATCTGCTGCTGGGTTGGTATCTTGTTGCAATAGACGGACGACCGATGAAAACTTTTTCCTTTTCACCTTTGTCTATTACGACGGAACGAATAAAAAGACTCGGCCCTCGGATGCATTGGTGAGGGGGTACCAACAGATCGACACGAAACGAAGCTTAGAGAGTGTGCCCAAGAATATGTCTAGCAAGTAGCCAAAAATCGCAGAAGGCCAAGGAAGATCTCCTTGGCTTTATCTTTTCTTAAGCCACGTCATCTGGCCCCTTCGTAAAGCTTCGGACTGGCAGGTTTTGCATAGTGCGCAACTCAATGAATAGATCCATCTTTTTTAAACCATGTTGCTTGTCTTTTGGCATAATGCCATGTGTTTATTTTTATCTGTCGGATCGCCTCTTCAAGCATAATTTTCCCGTCGATATAGTCGATGATTTCTCGGTAGCCGATTGCTTCAAGCGCCTTTACGCGTCCATATTTTGCGTAAAGCGTTTTTACTTCTTCAACTAGGCCGTCTTGGATCATTTGATCGACTCTGCTCTCGATTTGTTTTCGCAATGTTTCAGCCGGTAGTTTCAGGCCGATTATTTCTGCTTCAAAAAGCGGTTTCTTTTTCTTTCTCTGCGCGGTAAACGGTTTTCCCGTTGTGATTGCCACTTCAAGTGCGCGAATGATTCGCCGTGGGTTTTTGGGGTCAACGATATAAGTGGCTTCGGGATCGAGCGAAACGAGTTTTTGAAATAGTTTTTCCAGTCCTTCGGTTTTGAGCTCTGTTTCGAGTCTTACGCGCAATTCCGGATTTTCTTTCACTTTGGGAATGGCGAGATTTTCAACGACGGCTTTTATATATAATCCTGTCCCGCCAACTAGAATAGGAAATTTCCCACGCCGCAAAATACTTCTAATCGCTTTTGTGGCGTCGCGCTTATAATCCGCGACGGTGTAGTCTTCGTCGGGCTTTTTGATATCGATGAGGTGGTGCGGAACTCCGTCGGAAATGTAAATCGTCCCGATGCGGCTATCGCCGTTCGGGACGCTCGTTTTCGCACCCACTCGTTGACTCGCGGGCGAAAACGGCCCGCTTCGCCGGAGCTTTAGCGAGGCGAGCGGTTTCGCCGTTCCGATATCCATTCCGCGGTAAATTTGGCGCGAATCCGCGGAAACTATTTCGCCGTCATATTTTTTGGCGAGCTTAATGGCGAGTGCCGTTTTCCCGCTTGCGGTAGGTCCGACAATAACTAAAATTTTAGGTTTACCCCGAACTTTGAGGGGCGGTTTTTTATTACTATTCATAAGCAAAAACGCGAACGCTTATATTTTTTTCTCTCGTATTTCCTCTAGAAGCTTTTTTACTAGGTCATTAGTCGAGAGTTCTCCCGATTGTCCATCTTTATAATGCCGCACATTCACCGTTTCATTTTTTTCTTCTTTTTCGCCGACAACAAGCACGTAGGGAATTTTCATCATTTCCGCTTCGCGAATTCTTTTGCCGAGCGTTTCATCGGCTGGTTTCATGGAGACTCGAATATTTTCCGCCAGCAATTTTCCTTTTATTCCCTTTCCATATTCCTCGAATTTTTCACCGACCGGAATTATTTCGACTTGCACAGGGGATAGCCACAGCGGGAATGCTCCAGAGAAATGTTCAATCAATATTCCAATAAACCGCTCCAAAGAACCATATATAACACGATGAATAGCAGCAGGAGTTTTTTTGCCGCCGTCTTTGTCGGTATATTCAAGTTTGAAACGAAGCGGTTGCTGAAAATCCAATTGGATAGTGCCCATTTGCCACTCGCGTCCGATTGCGTCTTTCATAAGGATATCGATTTTTGGGCCGTAAAATGCGCCATCTCCTTCTTTAATCGAATATTCCCGCTTACTCTTTTCTAGGATTTTTTTAAGAGCTGCCTCGGCATGATCCCATGTTTGCTTTTCGCCCATAAAACTTTCTGGTCGGGTTCCCAACCGGAAAGAATATGAAAGATTGAATACTGAATAAAACCTTTCCACGATTTCGAATATGCGTTCATACTCTCCTGGAATTTGGTCTTCGGTTACAAAGCAATGCGCGTCATCCTGCCGGAATTCCCGCACGCGCAAAAGCCCGTTCAAGGTTCCCGATCGTTCATATCGATGGAGCGTGTCGGTGTCGGAAAAACGAAGGGGTAATTCTTTATAGCTTCTGGGCTTCGAACCGAAAACAATCATAGCATTTGGACAGTTCATCGCCTTGAGTCCGTACTCCTCTTTATCAGGAGTTTTGGAAACAAACATATTTTCCCAATAATGTTCAAAGTGACCGGATGTTTGATATAGTTCCTTTTTGTTAATAAGAGGGGAGATTATTTCGTGATAATCCCGCATCACATGCTCCTGTCGCCAAAAATCTACCAGCTGGTTGTATAGGAGTACGCCATTCGGCAACCAGTATGGCATTCCAGGCGCGGTTTCATGAAACATAAAAAGTTCGAGCTTGGGTCCGAGTTTTTTGTGATCCCGCTTCTCTGCTTCGGCGCGCTGGTCCAGGTATTTCTTTAGCGCTTCGGAATTTTCAAAAGCTAGTCCGTAAATTCTTTGAAGCTGCGGGTTCTTTTCGTCCCCGCGCCAATAAGCCCCAGCAAGGCGATCCAGCTTGAATCCATCCGCATCTATCTCTTTGGTATTTTCCACGTGCCCGCCGCGGCAGAGGTCGGTAAAAATATCGCCGGTGGAATAGGCGGTTAGCTTCTTACTTTCTTTTGAGAATTCTTCAATCAGCTCGAGTTTGAACAGCTGATCTTTAAAAAACTTTTTCGCTTCCGCGGCGGTTATTTCTTTTCCCGTAAACGGCAATTTTTGGCCGATCATCTTTTTCATTGCTTTCTCGAATTCCTTCAAATCGTCCGGCGTCAGCGTTCTCGGCAGGAGAAAATCATAATAAAACCCTTCGTCAATCGTAGGACCGATACCGAGCTTCGCATCCGGGAATTTTTTGATCACCGCGGCGGCCAACAGGTGCGCAAGCGAGTGGCGGATGTGGTCGAGAAAGGGCTCTTTTTTGTCGTGAGGCATTATCCGTAAATTATATGCGCACCATCCGAGATTGTCAGTACCCTTGACTTTTCTCATTTTATACATCATAATAAATCCTGTTCTTTGAAAAAGAAATATGGGTTTGTAGCCGATTCGTGCAAGTTTGGTGTCATAACCATCTTGACGAGGCGGCGCCCGTACGGTCAGAAAGTTTGAAGTGTCTATGAAAAAGTTACTATTGTTAGTTTTCGCTGCTGTTACTGTTGTTTGCGCTTCGGTTTCCGCACAAGAGATTCCGAAGGGGTCGTACGCCCTCGAGCCGTACATTGAACAGTCGAGAACCGGTGCGTATCTTGTGGTCCGCATCAATGTGGAATTTTCGGAAGCCGACTTCATGGCCGAGTTCGATCAAGCTGGAAAAACCACAAACATGTGGCTTCGGGTCAACCGACCTTTTGGTGAGCCGGGCGAGCCAATCGCAATTTATGAGTTTCCATGGGATAAGAAGGATTTCTCCGGGATTCCCCTCATAAACGTCGTGGCGTGGAAGGAGTTTGCGGCAAAGTTGCGTCAGCGCTGCAGCGTCGTTGATAGCGATTTGTTCATTGATACCGAGGCGTGGGACTATCTGGGCCTGGCTCTCCAATATGAAGGCCATGAACCCGCCCCGCACTTGGTGTTTCGAGCCTCGGGGGGTCTGAAGGTTATCAAAATCGGTTCTTGGAAAAGTAATTCTTTGCCAAAAGAAAAAACGAGAGTTTTAATCGGGAAATGGCAAGTCGAAAATTTCTTTTTTCCTGTGCGTAGCGTGGATGGAAAATATCTCATCGAGCCCGCGGCGATGAAGGCGATCACCGAGGCACAGAAAGAAGCCGTGCTCTACGCCGAACAGTTCAAAAAAGAAATCAGCGTCGAAAAGCAGAAGGCGGAAACGAAGTAGCTCGTCGCCGCCAGCGGGCAAAAAAATATCGAACCCCCCCGGTCCGCTAAGGATTGAGGGGGTTTTGCATTTCAATGGACGACATTCTTGGACTAAATCTGCTACAATTACACTTACATACATCAGATGAAATTTCTCATTGCTAACTGGAAGATGAATATGCCGCATCTAAATGAATGGAATAACTTTTCTGTGCCAAAAAATGTCGAGGTAGTAATTTGCCCCCCATTTCCGTATCTCCGACAAGCGAAAGAAATTATTTCTCCCCATTTGAAGCTGGGAGCGCAAGATATGTTTTGGCTGGAGAAAGGCCCGTATACAGGGGAGGTTTCGCCGACGATGCTCAAGGAATTGGGAGTGAAGTACGTTATCATCGGCCACTCGGAGCGAAGGCACTGGCTTGGCGAAACGGATGAGATGGTTAACAGGAAGATAATCTCCGCCCTTATGAATGAATTGCATCCAATCCTCTGCGTAGGGGAATCCGAAGCCGTGAGAAAAAAAGGGCTTTCTGCCGCTAAAAAATTTGTGGGGGAACAATTGGCAAAGGGTTTGCAGTGGGTGAAAAAGAAAGAGCGGGTTATCGTTGCCTATGAACCGATATGGGCGGTCGGGACGGGAGTGGCCGACAAGCCGGCCGATTCCGCAGAGATGGCCAAGTTCATACGAGAGAAAGCGGGCGGGGAAGTTGTGTACGGAGGGTCTATTACGAGTAAAAATGCGCGCGGGTTTTTCGAGCAAAAAGAAATTGGAGGGGCACTGGTAGGCGGGGCGAGTCTGGACGCCAAAGAATTCGAAAAAATTGCCGAAATTGCGGGCATTGCGTAGGAGTTGGCCTTCTTTGCTTGCGGTGACATTTTGACAAAAGCAAAATAGCGTTTATGATAAACGCTACATCAGCTCGTTGAACAATAAAAAATGGATTGGAGGTGATACGATATGAACATTATGCGGCCGCGCGCCCGTGCCGCAGTGACGGATGCACTGCAAAGCATGAACCCCGAGTTGGTTATAGGCATGATAGGAGATGATCTTGTCATCCCGGGCGATCAACTCGCAGTAATTGTCGAATTCGTTCGCGACCGGCTCGAATGCCGGCTTATGGCCGATCCGTCCCAATGCTGGACAGTCGGGAAGCTCACCGATCACGTACTCATCAACAAGCGGGAGGGACCATGAGAGAAACCAAAGCGGAAAAAAGCCCGCGGAAAATTGTAACCGCGGGCTTTTCATTTTTGCAAAATGCGGCTCGTTGGGTACAATAGCGCAATGGAACCAGAAACATATAAAAACTTTCCCGAAACTCCCGGCGTGTATCTTATGAAAAATGCCGCAGGAAGTATCATATACGTCGGCAAGGCCGGAAATTTGAGGCGGCGCGTTTCAAGTTACTTCATGCGTCCCAATGGTTCTCGGATAGAGCAATTGGTAAAAACTATCGCAACAATCGACGTCCGACAAACGGACTCGGCACTCGAAGCCTTGATTCTGGAAGCCGACCTCATCAAAAAACACCAGCCGATTTTTAACGTCAGGGAGAAAGACGACAAAAGCTTTCTCTACGTCGAGATCACGAAAGAAAAATTCCCGCGCGTGCTTCTCGCTCGAGGGAAAGATGCGGAAAGCGGCTATCGATTCGGCCCGTTTACTTCTGCGAGCAGTTTGCGCGCGGCGCTCAAAATCTTGCGGCGGATATTTCCGTGGAATACCCATCCTGAATATGAAATCGGCAAACTCGCGCGAGAATGCCTGGAATGCCAGATCGGGCTGTGTCCGGGGACGTGTGTTGGCACAATCGATCGGAACGCATATCTTAAAAACATCGATAAGCTGAAATTGTTTTTCGAGGGAGGGAAAAAAAAGATTATTGCCGCACTCGAGAAAGAAATGGCCGCCTCGAGCAGGAAACTTGAATTTGAAGAGGCGGAGAAAATCCGGCGGCAGCTTTTCGCCCTCCAGCACATTCGCGACGTCGCGTTCATCAATTCCGAGGACTTCCAGCTGCCGACTTCAAACGTCAGGCCGCTTCGTATCGAGGGATACGACATTTCAAGCATTTCTGGAACGTCGGCGGTCGGATCGATGGTTGTATTTGAAGGCAGTAAACCGAACAAGTCAGAATACCGGAAATTCAAAATACGCGGCGGAAATTCTCCCGATGACGTCGGTATGATCACGGAAGTGCTTGAACGCCGATTCGGGAACAAGTGGCCGCTGCCGGATTGTATTTTAATCGATGGGGGATTGGGACAAGTAAGTGCAGCGCGAAGGGTGCTTGCGAAATATAATCTCACTATCCCGATCGTCGGCATCGCCAAAGGCCCGAAGCGCAAAAATAATTTCCTTATCGGCAAAATTCCCGATGGGATCAAGAAAGAAACGCTTATCCGCGTCCGGGACGAAGCGCACCGATTTGCGCTCGCGTATCACAAAAATTTGCGAAGCCGGAACTCGCTGGGATAGTTGCCGCTGCATTTTTGACTTTTCGCCGAGAGCGCTATAGAGTGTTTTCGGTTGTTTGGCGGGGCTTGGACTATATATAGAGCGGTTTACGTGAACCGCGATCCGGGTTTTGCTGAACTTTTTGAAAAAAAGGCGGAGGATTACTATGAAAGCTTTGAAAGATTCGGGCGAACTTTCTTGGGGACTCAAGAAAAAACAGAGGCAACAAAGAGAAGCCCAGTGCTATTGGAATCGGAGAGGAAGGAGGGTATCCTCTTCTATTCTGAAGTGGACTCTCGCTATTACGCTGGTTTTCAGCGTGGCGTTATATGCGAATTTAGTGGACGAAAAGCATGTCCGAGAAAAAGAGACGCAGCTCGGAGCGATTCGGACGCTTGTAAATAACTATCTCGCCGCAAAACCGTCCCGAAGGGATTGGGCATTGAATCATTCGGACATGGAGACAAAGGAGTTTGTCGCGTTGCTCGAAGGGCGGAAGGCGGAGCTTGAGGGAGTTCTCGTGCGATGCAAAGACGTTTCGCCTCTTACAAGTAGGATCTTCGAAAAATTTCACGATCTGAAGCCGACAATGTTTCGTAATGGCGGTTCCTATGATGCTCGATTGGCTGACGGGGGAACTTCGCCGTTACTATTCGGCGGATGGGAGATCTGTTTTTTCTCGCAAGGGGATATGAAGCATTTCAGATTCCCTGCCTATGCGTACTGGAGGAGCGACTGGAAGGCGGTGGTAATTGCGGATTTGGAATGGCCGACTCCCATCCTCGGGGGACTTCTCTATCTTACGCTGGGACATGGGCTCCGAGAGATTACCGGTCACGCGGAAAGGACAACGCAAACATTTTCCGCAATAGAACCTCCCGGCAGCCGGGAAGCCGAAATGCATGAGCTGCAGGCGAAGGTCGTTGACTTTCTTTCGGAGGGGAAATATCTCGCGCGGTGCGATGAAATTCTCAAAAAATACTCCGGAGCGAAAACTCCGGCCGAGCTTCTTTCGTCTCTCGCCGTTGGGGACCTCTTAGCTTTGGACGGGGTGGTGGGAGCGCGAATGAACGGGCTGGATGTTTCGAGCACGACAGTAAGCCAGCACCTCATCGTACTGGGGCTCCGTTTTATCGCTTCGACCGGCGGAAGTCTCAAAGAGAAGGCCGCCTTTTACGAGTGGTTTAGATGGAGATTGTGCCAGAGAAACGAATAAACAATTGAGCCCAGCTCGGGATTTCCGGGTTGGGCTCAACTTTTCTTTGGGACGACTGACAAAGTCTGGCATTTCCTATGTTTTTCAATGGTTTGTCACGAGTTTATCAGGTAGCCATGTGGGGATTGACGAGATGAAAGAAATATGTTATATTGGCCAGGTCAGAGTAAGACAGCTCTTTGATAGGAAGTTGGAACTTATAAACTGAATTGTGTCTTATTGCTCGAGAGCAGCTTCGTGGAGATTGTGGTCTCTAGGGAGCTGCTCATATGGATGAACCGGATGGTTTATCTTTGAGCTTTAAGGCATGTCACCTAGGCCTTACCGAAACAACGGTTATCCGAGTGGCGAAGATTCAGCGGTAATCCTCAACAGATTTATTTTTTATGAAATTAATCAGATTTGATCGTGATCTTCATCTGGCTTCATTCGAAGCAAAAAATCAGGCCGATCTCGATGATTGTTTTCGATGTGGCCTGTGTGATTTGTGTGCGCATACACAGCCGGAACTCGACGAACTTCACGCTCTTGTTGCAAAGATCACGCCGGCTTGTCTTTTCCGTGTTGTGTGTAGTGTTGTTTATGGCAGCGCGCTTGCGCCTCGGGATGCTGAAAGCCTTGCGGCTGCTGGGGTTCGTCTCTCTCTTCGTAAAGATACTCCAGGCACTCCTCATTCAAAAATTTTCGTGGAGGTTTTGCCGTCCCAGGCAACGGTTACGCCAAAAGGCAATGGAGATGCTGCTCGCGTGAGTGAGTCGAAGCATGTCACAAGATCACGCGGAGCTGCAAAAATCCGTCGCCGAAGTTCCAACTTCATGAGTTAGGATTCTCTCCAAAAATCCAAAACAACGCGGGGGCGAAAGGTTTTATCCCAATCGCCCCGCTCAATTAAACTCATGAGCTGAAAGATGCGCTCGCGGGTTTACAGAGCGAAAAGTAGTTCTTTGTGAGGGTGTTATGAATATTCAAGAATTCTTAAAGGATCGGCGCGCGCCGGTCGCTGTTATCCGCGATGACACGGGGGAGAAAGTGGCAGTGCATCCGGCATTTCTCGTTCCGCTCACGGCGGACACTGTGAGAATCACCGTGCCGGGGAAAGAAGGCACAGGGCGGATTGTCCCGATGGACGAGTTAGCAAATTAGCCCGCCGCAACGGGCAACAATAAATCGGACGAGTTCTTGCGGAAATTCGTCCGCTCAATTAAGCTCGACGATTCACATCCTGCGCGTGCAGAAAATGCGAATGGCGAGTTTATAGAGGAACTTTGAAAAACGCTCCGATCTAGATCGGGCAAAATGCAGAGATTTTATGAAAATAATTACAATGATCGCAGTAGCGGTTTTGTTGATTGGTGCTGGCGGATGCGCGACGCAGAGAAGCGCATCCGAGGCACCCTTGTTCCCAATAGTTGTGGAATCATTTTGGGAACAAGTCGGGGAAGAGTATCCGCCATATGAATTTTCTGTTACGGTGCCGCTGGCGCCTCCGCTGTTTCGGAGGTGCCGATAAAAGCGCCGTAGAGCCACAAAAGGGCGTCTTCACCAAGAAGGCGCCCTTAAATTTTTCTAATTTTTCTCGCTGGCGCCTCGCTATTCTACGATGACTTTTAGGGTGAGCGTCGAATATTCCTCCGAGTAAAAGGTGTACGATGATCCTGATCGAAACACAGACGTGTCGAACGTGAATGATTGGCCCGGA
>CAYZZK010000003.1:11337-22411 GCA_964483045.1 uncultured Candidatus Saccharibacteria bacterium | reverse complement strand
ATTCAGCTCAATGCATTATATTTTGCCGGTACGTGGAATTTCACCGATCAGTTTGCGGAGAATGCGAACGCAGGGGCGAAAATTATATTCCGCTATAAAGCGAAAAGCGTGTATATCGTGGGAAGCGCGGAGTATCCGGTGGCGCTTACAGTCCTTCGCGACGGCAAGCCGCTCGGCAGCGAAGCAGGGGAGGACGTACGTTCGGGGAAAGTGACCATCCAAGCAGACCGGCTGTATAAATTGATAGACGACCCCGCGGGATACGGCGAGCACACGATCGAGATAATTATCGACAAGCCGGGATTCAAGGCATTTACGTTTACGTTTGGTTAGTGTCATACAATATGACAAAAATTAGCTTGATCTTCGCAAGAGGCCAGGGTAGTCTTCTGTAAGATTCGCGGCGAAAAGGAGTAGCCGTTCTTCACAAAATAAAACAGCCAAGAGGTGAGCATGAAAACAAATGCAGTTAATCCGAAACTACAAGAGCGGTATGTACGTGCAGTTGCTGAAGTTGCTAGAAACACCGCACAAAAAACCCTAACTAAACTTGCCAAGGAGAGCTGGTTTGATGATGGAATAGTGAAAAAAATGCTCGATTCGGCAAGCACCGGTACATTGCCGAGTGATGGATTTTGGATCGAAGACAATATCAATCAAATCGCGAAGTATCTCGCGCCACGTATTGCATTGGACACACGCCGGGATCGCATTAAGTTTATTCCAGCGACTGATGGCACTCGCACAATTGCCAAAACGAAAACCGTTTTCCATTTTCCGGGCGACGAGTTCAAAACCCTCAAAACTTCCCGAGTGCCGACTAAGAAAATTCCCGTGGATGTGTACAAAGGCATCCGGGACGGCGAAATTCGCCAAATCTTTGATTTCTTCAACGAAGATCTCGAGCGACTCTGCCTCACCGAAGACCAGATTATTCAGTACGCCTACAACCAGTGGTTTGAGCGAAAAAAGCCCCGACATTTGCTTTTTCTTCTGAAGGTAGGCAAAGAAGTTAAAGTACTCCTTGCTGGGGCAAATTCCTTCAATGCATCTGCCGCTTCCCTTGCGGACCTCGATAGCAGATCGGAAGTCCTGCTGGATTACCGATATGAAGTGATCGTTCCGCGCAGATAATCCTTGTTTTCATAAGGGCCTCGTAGCAATACGGGGCCTTTCGATTTTAAATAAAACTTAAAGGCGTCGGATTTGCGCCCCTCCTGGTAGACAGGTAGGCAACCCGTCCCGTTAGAAATTCTAGTGGACTCGAATCATAAACCAAAATAACTCGCCTTTTAAAAAGCGAACTATTTTGGTTGTGGACCCAGCGAGAATGGTTCGATTAACTCACCACGTGTCGGACTCGCGCCTCGGCAACCCGTCCCGTTAGAAATTCTAGTGGACTCGACGAGAATCGGACTCGTGTCTCCGCAATGCGAATGCGGCGTATTACCACTATACTACGAGCCCTTGCATTTCTAACGGGGTGAAAATGCCGCGTAATGCCACTTTACTATGGGCCCAAACTGTCGAAAACATAGTAGCAGAAAATTCGGAAGCTTCAAAGCGCAATTGACGGCTTGCCCGCCTTTATTCTAGACTACCCGTAACGCTCGGGATCAACCGAGCGAGAAAGGAAGACTGAACTTTGAAAAACTTTGAAATTTGGAATAGGCCGTTTTTGGGGGCTAAGGTGCCATTTCCTTTGACGCTGGATTCCGCTTTTGCCTATTTTTTCTACTCTTTAATCGGAGCGATCGATAGGGGTACGATCATCTCCTATGATTGGCTTTCGAAAGAAAATTCCAAAAGCGGACATGAGCATAGGGCTTCCGAAAATATTCTGGTGCTCTATGATCAGCATCTTTTTGAAAAAATGTTCGACATCACAAGCGTGCTTCCTTCTCTAAGCATAGAGGAGAAAATGCAGCTTGTGCGGTTGCTGCGTTTCACGGAGATGCTCTGCGGGAGGACGCACCTTAAGCTCGAATTCAATTGGAATAGAATGAAACGCGACCATGCGCTCTTGTGCATGACTTTGTTCGAAGGAACGAAACCCGTCGGAGTGGACGCGCAAGCACTACGCAAACGAGAAGATGTTGTGAAGCTCTTGAAATATTTTCTTGTGCGCGACGTGTCTCCTGATGTGATTCTTCGCCCGATCTTCGAATGTTTTATGCGCATCATAGTACAGCGCATCGACCCATTCGAAGCGGAGATTTCAATGCCGGATTTTCCGGTAAGCTCAAATTTGCCGGAAAGAAAAGAAGGACTCGGAGATCCCAGCAGAAAGCTTGCGACTGTTGCTTTCGATGGTGGGCATTGGAGCGCTGCGGTCAGCAATTCGAAACTGTTAGCCAACGAACACATCGCTCTTATCATTGCAGGTCCGAGCGGAAGCGGCAAAAGCACCCTCTTGAGCTCGCTTTTTCTCGCCCTTCGGGAAACGATGCAGGAGATGGAGGTTTCTGATCCTTCGAGCGTCGAACTGCTCGATGTCGACTGGGGGAGCAGGACAATCAGCTCCATACTTGCCGGAGAAGGCAGAGACACCGGATATCTGCGGCTCTTGAAACGCCCCTGGACCACCCAGATGGCTCACATGGCAAGCCATGCGCTTTTGAGCGCGAAACAGCGGCGAACTATCGTCCTCGCCGACCTTCCGGGCAAAGCGCCGGATGAAATCTTCAGAATCATCGGCGCTTCCGGAGACTTGGCGATAGTCATCTCTGACCGATCCGAAGAAATTTCCCGCTGGACAAAAGCCCTGGCCGACATCGGGGTGCAAGTCGTTGCGGAAATTCATTCGCTAAAAGACGAGTCGCTCCCGCCGGAAGCCACTTCGATCACGTTCGAATCGAAAAGCTACATCAGGGCAGAATATATCGTTCTCCCTGGAAGAAAAAAAGGCGTTACACCTTTTGTGAAACGCCTGGCGCAGTGGCTCCTTTTCGTGCGTTTCCCCCGCTTTATCGAGTGGCAGGAAAGTTGCATCCGAGAAGCACTGCAGTAATCAATAAAACAACTACCAAGCCGCGTACTGTACGCGGCTTGTTTTTTTACGAAAACGCCGGAGGAATTATATGCTTTCGAGATAGCAGAATATTATTTTTTCGGCCTCTTCGGAATTTTTTTGCTCCATAAGCTGCAGCCGCAATTCTTTCGCCCCGTTCCAGCCGGTAACATAGGCCTTGTAATGTTTTTTCATAACCGAAAAATTTTTTATGTCCCCAAGAAGCTCTTCGAAAAGTTTGGTGTGTTCGAGCGCCACCGAGAGTTTCCGGCGGATCATTTCCTTTTCTGGTTCGTTTCCGAAGTCTTTGCCGGAGAATAGCCATGGGTTGCCGAATATCGCTTTGCCGAGCATCGCGCCGTCCGCGCCCGTTTCCGCGGTTTTAAGTTTCGCCTCCCCGATGTCAGCTAGATCTCCATTTCCCAAGATAAGCGTTTTTTTGCCGAGTTTGTCGCGCCACGCCACAGCTTCCCGGACATGCTCCCATCTTGCAGGCACCAGAGACATCTCTTTTCTGGTGCGCGCATGGATGGCTATGGCGGCGAGGTTTGTCTCCAGGAGCGCGGGAATCCACGTATCGAGTTCCGCATTGTTGTAGCCGACGCGGGTTTTTACCGAGACTGGGAGCGGCCCCGCGCCGCGCTTCGCCGCTTTGATTAACTCTGCGGCGAGTTTCGGATTTTTTATAAGCGCAGCTCCGGCGCCTTGCCGCTCCACGCCGCGGTCGGGGCACCCCATATTGATATCAACCCCGTCGAAGCCGAGCTCGCGGGCGAGCTTGGCTGCGCCTTCGATCATGTCCGGTTTCCCGGAAAAAAATTGCGCCACGATCGGCCGCTCTGCCTCGGTAAACATAAGGTCTTTTTGGAGGCGCGTTTTGCCGCGTACATCCGCGAGCATAAGCCCGTCCGCGGAGACGAATTCGGTGAACATCACGGCCGGCCCGCCTTCGCGTAGCGCTTTATCGGATGTGCTTTCTTTGCTTGAATATTTCGCAATGATACGTCGGTACGCCGCGTTGGTGACATCCGCCATCGGCGCCTGCGCCAAGATCGGTTTTTGGAGTTTTTCCCAGAATCCTAAATTGATCTCTTGCATACCGCGAGTGTATCACGCGTCCGTTTAGAAGAAAATGTCTATTTTCTTTTGACTATGTGTTAGTATTGTTTTTATGGAAAATAAGATTCAGCATGTTGCGATAATTCCGGACGGCAACCGGCGATGGGCTCGGCAGCATGCGCGCGAGGCGCTTTTGGGGCACGAGGCCGGAGCGCAAGCCATCGAAACTGTTTTACGCGAAGCGCTTCGGGCGGGCGTGCGATTCGTTACGATATGGGGATTATCGATCGACAATATTACCAAACGTGCGAAACCCGAAGTTAATTTTCTGTTTGCGCTCGCCGAAAAATATTTTAAGAAGTTGCGCGTCGATCCGATTCTCGCGGAAAAGAGAATTAAAGTGCGCATTTTGGGGAAGTGGGCGGAATTTTTTCCGAAAACGATCCAATCGATCATGCAGGAGTTGATCGATGCAACCGCGCCCAACGGCGATTTCAACTTGACGTTTCTTATGGCGTATAGCGGCACGGAGGAAATGGTGGAGGCAGTTCGAAAGATTGCCGCTCGTGAGGCAAGGGAGAAGGGTTCCATAAACGCAGAGACAATAAAAGACAATTTATGGACTCGCGATTTGCCGCCCGTGGACGTCGTCATTCGCACCGGGGGAGAGCCGCATTGGTCCGGCGGGTTTATGATGTGGAGCGTCGCGGACGCGCAGTTCTATTTTACGGAAACGCTCTGGCCGGATTTTGGCGCGGCAGAATTTCGCCGGGCGCTTCAAGCGGTGGCGGGGCGTGAAAGGAGGCGCGGGAAATAGTTCTGGCGGCATATTTTGACTTTTCTTGGTTGTTTTGAGTAGACTAACCGGGACATGGACCAATTCCACTGTTCTGAAATGCGCTTTGCGCGTTTCAGTTTTCTATCAGCACTGTTGATAAACTAACCGCAGCTTTCGCTGCTTGTCTGTAACGCCGAAACACATGACCTGTTATGACACCGAAAATCTACTTCAATATGTTGCTTTTCGCGACGCACGTGAGCAACGTTTTCTTTCCGCTTATCAAACGCCTCAAAGATGAGGCCCACATCGACGGGATCGTCGTGCCGTTTTTCAACGGCTCAATCAGAGAATATCGAGAGCTCGGCGAATTTCTCCGGCGAAGCGAACTCGGGGCCGCGGCGGTAACCGTTGCAACCCCCGATTACGACCCAAGCTCGCCTGACCCAATAGTTCGGAAGAAGGCCCTGGAATATTTCAAAGAGCGAATCGATTGGGCCCAAGCGCTCGGCGCGAAGAAAGTATCCGGTCCGAATGCAATACCATGGGGATGGTGGCCGGAGGGCATCGTCGATGTCGGGGGACTCCGCCACCTAATCGGAGAGCGTGTGAACAATGCCGGCCCTACTCTTCGGGAGATCGGGGATTATGCCGCAGAGAAAAAGATTCTTTTCGGCATCGAGCGGCTCACGCGGTGGGAAAACGCAGGTCTCAATACGCTCGGCGATCTTGTACTGTTTCTGGATATCATTAACCATCCCGCGATCGTCGGACACGTAGACACCGCTCACGAAATTCTCGATGGCGATGGTCCGGATGATTTCGGGTACTTTGTCTCGGTATTGGCAGGCAGGAATCAACTTGGCGTTGTCGAAATTTCCGCACCTCATCGGGGCCGGATCGAAAAATCCTGGATTCCCTGGTACGACCTGATCAGCCCGCTGATTGCGGCCGGTTGGAAAGACCCGATCGCGGTCGAGATTTTCGACTCGGCGCTGCCGGAATTCTTCAAGGGAGTGAAGCTTACTCGCGCTCCGTTTCAAGATTCTATCGAAGTTGCGACAGCTGCAGTTGCGAAGGTTCGCCGGGAATGGGAAGAAGTGGCGGCCATCCACTCAGATCTTGAAACAGCCGATCCATATTTGCAGACGCGTTAATTCCAGTATTGTGGACTAGCGCCTGATACGTATCAAAATATCCAGCGCGCTTTTCGGGATTTCCCGGGAGCGCGCTTTTATTCTTTTTTGGCCAAGGAAAGATACGTTTCAAAAAGCGCAAAGAGCAAGCTCAAGGTAAGCGGGCCTAGGAGGAATCCGACCGGACCGAAAAACGCAATTCCGCCGAGCGCGGAAAGGAGAATGAGGAGCGGGTGAATCTGAATCCTGCGCTCCATTAGTTTCGGCGAGAGCATGTTGTCGATGAGCCCTACCGCGGTAAGCGCCCATATCGTAAGGCCGATTGCCTGCGCCGTCGCTCCACTCATGAAGAGAAACGCGATTGCCGGAACCGTAACCAAAGACGTTCCGACCGCCGGGAGAAGGGAGGTTATCGTGGCGAGACTTCCCCAGAGCATGGGGTTCGGAACGCCGAAAATGGAAAGGCCGATTCCCGCAACAGTTCCCTGGATGACTGCGATGAGCAGACTGCCTCTTACGACAGAGTTGATCGCCGAATGCAGTTTTTTAAAAATTTTTTCGTCGTCCGCATCCGCAAGGGGGCTTAGGAGGAGAATTTTTTTCTTGATTTCAACGCCATCCTTGAGGAGATAGTAAAAAGAAAAAAGGAAAAGGAATGCATGGAGGGCGAGCTGGGCAATGCTTGAAAAAAGAACGCCGAAGTGCCCCAGGAGCCATGTGAGTCCGTTTTGGAGGTACTGGTTAGCATCCGTGGATATATCAACCGGCGCGGGGATGATCTTCTGGATATGAACCGCAAAATTTTTGATCGCGCCAAAAATGCCGTTTCCTCCGTCTTGAGAGATCGAAAGGTACAACTGCCACGCTTCCAGGAAAATTTGCACGCCCACGATCGCGAGGGGAGTGAGGATAAATATAACTACGAGGAGAGTTGTCAGCAGCGCGGCGATGCTTCTCCGACGGCGCGTGAGCGCGAGCAAGCGTTCGTATATCGGCCAAAACAGGACGGCGAACGTGGCCGCGAGAATGAGGGTGTACAGGAAGGGACGGAATATCAAAAACACGATGATCGAAATTGCAATGAGAGATACTATTAGAAAATGAAGCTGCGGCGTTTTGCTGTTCATTGCGTATGTTATGACCGTTTCGTGCGGATCTAAGGGAAGGGAGTATCGCTCGGCCAGTCGACGGAGTTTCTTCGGAGCCATCGGCTCTGAAAAACCCTTACTTGTCGGGGGATTGGTTTCCGTTTTCCGGATCCCTCCGCTGGTTCTCTAAAATCATAAACTAAAACAGCCCGCCTTAAAAGCGGGCTGTTTTAGTTCTGGACTCCGTCAGGGTCAGGAACTAAACCCGGGAAGTTCCTTATTTGGATCAATATAACTGACTATTCTTAAAGGGAATTAAAGCGAGGACTACTGCTTCGGTATAGTATTTTGTTCTGTCTATGACATTATCGGTCAAGATTCCAACTGCTCCATTTTCTTGTTTTGAGTTTGTTCGTCCAAAAGCAATATTATCTGCTTCTCCGAGTTCTTTGCCTTGTTTTATTAGTGCTACGATTTTCGGAGGCAAAAAGAAAGTGCCCGTTCTGCCTTTGCCGAGTTTGCCGTCTTTGGCTTTTACCACAATCCAGGCAAATGCTTCCATGTCGGAGTTTTTTTTCTTCAACGCCGCCTTCAATACCAATCCAAAAATCGGCCTCCTTCTTCATTGAAACATTTTCGGCTCTGTTTAATGCCCCCTGGAAGGTTTCTGAATCGTTTTGCGGCTGTTCATTAACGCCAGATTCAACGGAAATACCTTCCGCATCAAAGTTCTCTAGGGGAAACATCTTTTGAAATGCGTTCAGCGCCGCATTGATTTTAACTGGATTTTTGGAGGCGATAATGAGTTTTTTCACAGACATACATCGGCATAAATAGTTTATCGTGAGTTTGTGGACCTAAGGGGAATCGGACCCCTACCTCATCCATGCCATGGATGCGTAATACCATTTTACTATAGGCCCGCGCTATGCGAGCAGCATGAAAAGCAATAATCCGCCGACGCCAAGCGTCCAACTCATTCCGAACGGCGTCATTGATCTATATCCATCCCAATAATAATTGTGCATGTTCATTATTGTGTGATATCCGACCTTTGCATCTGTTATCCCAACCGAAAATATCTCTGTTTTCAATTTTATTTCCTACAGGGTATAGTGTATCTCGTAAAGTTTCATTTCTCAACATTCCCCCCGTAGCTCAACGGATAGAGCAATTCCGTCCTAAGGAAGAGATAAGGGTTCAATTCCTTTCGGGGGGACAGTTTTTTTATGAAATTTTCCCAAGGGAAATTGGACGGGGAAGGGTGGGCAGATTTTTACAAGGGCGGCGGTAGTGGTTGGAATTAAAAAATTGGATGTGATATGTATAGACAAGCGATTTTAAATCGGCAATAAAAACTTTACACAAGAAAGCGAGGCAGATATGCCAGGAAAAATCTGGGACGATTGGTATCACGCTCGGCCACGGTCACAACGCGGCATTCCCGACTCTCCTCCGATTCGCACGTGGTGGGGATACATCGTTGCTGTTGTACTCCTGCTCCTTTTCGAGGCAGTTGGTTTCTTGGATGCCATGATTGGAAAAATGCGAAGAAGAAGGTGAGAGAATTTACAAAAAGCGGTTTGTTCATTGAACAAGCCGCTTTGCTTTGAAATTTTTGGGAGAACATGGTATGTATGGATGAGCATTTTGAAATCATAAATTTCAGAACAAATCGGGCAGGAGAAAACCCAAAAAGAGAAAGGACGACAGTATGCCAAAACATTTGTGGGACAGTTGGTTTATTAGAAGGAAATCCTGTTGGTTTCTCGCAGGGATCGAAAATGGCAATATTTTGCTGTTAATGGCCCTGTGCTCGCTTAGGTTGTACTGGTTCGTTGCGTATATCGGCATCATTGGTTTGCCGCCGATAGCTTTGACGTATCGCGAGGGAGGAGAATAGCAGGTCGGGAATATCAACAACAATCAAGAATCCGCCGCGCTCGAAAACGAACGGCGGGTTTTTATTTGCCGAAGTCCGGAAATTTGATAAGATTGTGCCACGCCAGCCCTAGTTAAAAACTTCGGCGGGCAAAAGGAAGCGTGGCTGAGTGGTCGAAGGCACCGCACTCGAAATGCGGCAGGGGAGAAATTCCCTCGGAGGTTCGAATCCTCCCGCTTCCGCAAAACGATTTTTTATGGTTCGGTGGGCTTGCCACAAGACTTGAGCGACAAAGCCGTGACCGGAGCACTGTACTCAATTGAAAATTTGGTAAAATAATAATAAATTAATCTTAACTAAACATATGAGAAAAATAGTTGTTTTTGCGATGATCAGCCTCGACGGGGTTATGCAGGCGCCCGGTGGGCCAGAAGAGGATACCTCGGGCGGTTTTCAATATGGAGGCTGGACGGTGCCCTACGCAGATGAATCTTTCGGCAAAATAATGGACAAAGAACTGAGCGTGCCATTTGACATGCTCTTGGGCAGGAAGACGTATGAGATATTTGCCGGATACTGGCCAAAACAAACAGGTTCGATTGCCGACCCGTTTAATAAAGCTAAAAAATATGTTGTATCAGATAAAGGTGTAGACCTCACATGGAAAGAATCAATTCTTATAAATGCTGATGTTGTGGCTAAAATCAAAGCACTGAAAAGAGAGAGCGGTCCGGTATTTCATGTGTGGGGCAGCAGTGTGCTTCTCCAGACACTCCTCTCGAACGATCTGGTTGATGAGCTACGGCTAAGAATATATCCCGTTACGCTTGGTACTGGAAAGCGTTTATTTGCCGAAGGGACAATCCCTGCTGCGTTTGAATTGATAGACTCGAAAGTCCTGCCAAGCGGCGTCATTTTGGCCAACTATAAAAGAGCTGGGGAAGTCAAAACGGGAACCTTTTAGAAAAGTTTGTCACCAGATATGAAATCTAAAAAATCTAATCTTATAAGGTTGGACAACGTTCTCATTGTTGTCGAAGACCTCGAGGCGGCCAAAGCGTTTTTCGCCGAACTTGGCATGGAGCTCGAAGGGGAGACGACGGTCGAGGGGCCGTGGGTAGACCAAACCGTTGGGCTCAAAAACGTTCGTTCGGACATCGCCCTGATGCGGACTCCAGACGGCCACGGCAAGGTTGAACTAACAAAATTCCACATGCCACCGGCGGTTAAAGCCCTACCGCCAAACGCGCCGGCGAATACGCTGGGCATTCGCCGCATCATGTTTGCAGTCGAGAACATCGACGAGGTCGTTGCCCGGCTAGAGAAGAAGGGCGCCAAACTCGTCGGCGAGATCGCACAGTACCAGGACATTTACCGGCTCTGCTTCGTGCGTGGGCCTGAAGGCATCCTTATCGGATTGGCCGAAGAGCTCGGTAATAAATCGGTGGCGGATGTTCCATCCTGAACAAGGTTAAAGGAAAATCAAAAAATTATGACCACATACAAGCACACCCAAATTGGTTACCTGATGCTCTTTGTTACGCTGGCCGCGCTGGGGCTTTTCGCATGGCTTTATATTACGGCCTCGGCTGAACCTGCCTCGGTCGACTCGGGCCCAAATTTGGCCGTTACTGCCATAATGGCATTAATTGTGTTTATTCTTGCATCGTTTACAACGCTGACCGTGTCGATTAATGAATACTATCTTCGGGTCAAATTTGGCTATGGAATTTTCGCTAAGGCGTTTCCACTTAATCAGATAGCTTCAGTTCAAGCAGTAAAGAATCACTGGTACTACGGATGGGGAGTGAGGGTCTGGATCTCTCCGTATATGTGGATTTACAATGTTTCCGGTTTTGACGCAGTGGAAATAATTATGAGAAATGGAAAAATGTATCGTATAGGGACAGATACCTCGAGCGAACTAGAAGCCGCAATCAAGCAAGTGATAAATACCTAGTCGATAAAAGAATTCGCCAATGCTTTAAACATGAAACCAAAAACTACTGCAGAATACATTAAACAAGCTCCGAAGGAAGGGCAAAAGAGGATGAGAGAGATGCGTGCGATACTTAAAGAGGTCGTGCCGAACGCCCGCGAGGCGATCAAATGGGGCACGCC
>CAYZZK010000003.1:0-11237 GCA_964483045.1 uncultured Candidatus Saccharibacteria bacterium | reverse complement strand
CGATACTTAAAGAGGTCGTGCCGAACGCCCGCGAGGCGATCAAATGGGGCACGCCATGCCAACCCCTTCTGCCGTAAAGCATTTTGCAAAAGAACTCTCAAGATATAAAACTGGCAAAGGCTCTATCCAATTTCCATATGATAGGCCATTACCGAAAGCCCTAATTAAAAAGATTGTGGCCTTTCGTGCCAAAGAGCTCAAGGAAAAGGATGCACACTGGATGTGAAGGTAGCGTTACTTCACGTGCACTGTCACGTTTCTTTTAGTTCTCTATAGTAGCTCGGAGAGTTTTTCCTTATAAATAGAGGATTAGCCGAAGCAGCATCTTCAGGATTTCTTAATCTGGCTTATTTTAGAATATTTTCAGTTTCAAGGTCGAAAATAGATATAAAAGCACGCAATTATTATGAAATGCGCAAAATGCGGGGCGCCCGCGGTAGGATGGAAATGCGCGATTTGCGGCGTAGAGTCGAGTATGCATGATTCAACGCATCTCCACGGAGAGCCGCAATCGGATCGGCAATGCATGCCTAAGTGCGAAGGATGCAACCAGGCGGAATCACTTTGTACGTGTTAATCCGCTATGTGTTTTAGCAGCGAATCGTATGTAAAAAGTCGAAATTAACTTAATAATAAATTTAAGACATGGCAGAAACTACTTCAGATTCTTCAGTAAGCATGGTTGCTATCATAGCGATAATCGTCATCATACTTATCGGGTTGCTGTTTATTTTTCGAGGTAACATATTTCCTGCGCCTCCAACCCCTCAACCCCAACAAGGCGTTAACATTAATCTTCCGCCGGTAAATTCTCAAAACCCAGGCGGTCAGAATACGAATCCAAACAGCCCGAACACGTATTAAGCTTCGTGCGACTATTCGCACCCAAAATTCGCTAATAAAAACTTATGGACTCATATACTTCCCCAAGTACAAAACCATTGTTCAGGGGTACGCAAATCGTGTGGTATCTTCTGTCGCTTCTCGAAATAGTGCTGATTTTCCGCGTCCTGCTAAAGCTGACCGGAGCCAATCCCGCCGCCGGATTTACGAGTTTTGTCTATAGTCTTAGCTGGCCATTTACCGCCCCATTTTTTGCTGTTTTTCCGATGACGACCGTTGAGGGCAGCGTTTTTGAGTGGACGACGATTTTGGCAATGGTCGTGTATTGGCTAATCGCGCTCGCGATCATTCGCTTGTTTCTCATGAGCAAGACCGTTTCCACTCCAGAGGCCGCGGCTAAATTGGAAGAGCAGGAAGAGGAAGTATAATAGGACGTGGCATTTTGATGGACGCAGAAAAGAGCCCTCTGTGCACTAGGGTATTTTAGGGGTATACTCGAAGACGGCATGCCCGCAATTTTAAAAAAGTTTTGGGCTTGGTATGAAAAATTTTATGCCCTCAATCTTACGATCACAGCGGGGCTATTTCTGCTGCAACTGGCGCATCTCTACTGGCTAACGACTCATATTGTATTATACCGGCTCACCGGGACGGATTTTTTCTTTGCGCATTCGAGGATACTTACATTCCTCATTATCCTCGCGGATTATGCCGAAATTCCGGCGCTTATCGCGACCTCGATATTGTACACAAAATTATATCGGGAGAGGAAATCGATAAAGCCGATTTTATTTCTGCTTCTCATCAACTCTCAATGGATACATTTGTTTTGGCTTACGGACGAAGTGGCTTTGGGCATATTTTTCGGGGCCGGTGCCCATCTCGTAACTTTAAATCCAGTCGTTGCGTGGATCGCGATCGCGATTGATTATCTCGAACTGCCGGTCATATTCGACACCCTTCGGGAAGTCGCAGCGACCCGTTCGTGGAAAACCGCGCTTGAAATTATAAAGTCAAAAGACTAGAATTGACTTTGCAGTACTGGTTATTAACTCGTCTCCATTCTTTGTGTGAGGGCTGGATGGCCAGTTGATCCCTGCCCGAATGACCGAATCACTCGGTCGTTCGGGCAGGGAGCGCCTTTCGGTAATGCAGTTGAGCGCGCGATGCCGGAGTAGCTCAGTGGTAGAGCAACGCTTTCGTAAAGCGTGGGTCGCGAGTTCAACTCTCGCCTCCGGCTCCAAAATTCAGTTTTTTGAGAAAGTCTGATGTTCGGTGTGTCTTATGATTGCGCTCGAATCTGAATTCGAGTCTTTTTTAATTTTACTCACTAGCGGCAGTGCTTGAATTGACAGAAAGCATTCAAATGAAATAATGAGTTATTCATGGCTTTTCTTGCGGAGCAAAAAGTCAAAGAAATACTTTCTCTTGCCGATGTCGCGGTAGGCGGTGGGAATAAAGGAGATATTCGCGTTCACGACTCCCGTTTTTTTGAGCGTGTACTTGCCAAGGGATCACTTGGACTTGGCGAATCATACATGGACGGCTGGTGGGACGCCACAGAGCTCGATGAATTTTTTGCCAAAATTCTGGCCGCGCGCCTTGATAGAAAAGTAAAACGCTCCCCGAGCATTATTCTCGCCGCAATTGCCGCAAAAATACTCAATTTTCAATCTGAACGAAGAGCATTTATTGTTGGCAAAAAACATTATGATCTCGGCAACGATCTTTTTTCCGCAATGCTCGATCGGCGTCTTGTCTACACATGCGCATACTGGAAAAATGCGCGAAATCTAGACGAAGCCCAGGAACACAAACTGGACTTGGTATGTAAAAAGCTCGGCTTGCAAGCGGGACAAAAAATTCTGGATATAGGCTGTGGCTGGGGCAGTTTTGCAAAATTTGCCGCGGAAAAATATGGCGTGATCGTGGTGGGTATTACCGTTTCAAGGGAGCAGGTCGCGCTAGGCGCAAAACTTTGCGAAGGATTGCCCGTAGAACTCCGCCTCCAGGATTATCGCAAGCTCGACGAAAAGTTTGACCACATTGTTTCTTTAGGAATGTTTGAGCATGTTGGTTCTAAAAACTATCGAATATATATGGAAGTTGTCCGCCGATGCCTCAACGAGGACGGATTATTTCTCTTGCACACCATCGGCAGCAATGTAACAACCTTTTCGGTGGATCCGTGGATTCTGAAATATATTTTCCCTAACGGGATGCTGCCTTCCATTGCGCAAATCGCCACATCAATAGAAGGATTGTTTGTAATGGAAGATTGGCACAATTTCGGAGCCGATTACGACACGACACTCATGGCCTGGCACAAAAATTTGGAAAACCACTGGGGCGAACTCTCAAAACGTTACGACGAGCGATTCCATAGGATGTGGAATTATTATCTGCTCTCTTGTGCGGGGTCCTTTCGCGTTCGCAATATAGAACTGTGGCAAATCGTACTTTCAAAAGAGGGCCTGCGAGGTGGCTATAATTCGATACGATAGAGACGTTTTTAGTTCACGTTGAGGATTTTATCTATTCTTCGGTGTCCAGAGAGCAGCCCACCAATCCGACGGATTTTCTTTGTAGATTGTTTCGCCAAGTTTCCTTGCCATACGAGTTTTAAGCCGCGCAAGCCGCTTTTTCCCGTCTTTATTTTTCTTGTCATGAAGCCAAAGAGAGGCCTCTTTGTTTCCCTGCCATTCGTATTCCCGGAGAAGAAGGAGCTGGTCGAGCATGTCCGCATCTTTCGCGATTATCGCCTCCTTGCTTTTTCGTTCTTCGTATTCGTCTATTAATTCTTTAAAGTCTCCGAAGGGAAGTGCGCCGAATTGTTCTTTGTGTATCTCGTCTTCGAAAACTTTGACGTATCGCTTGTGCACCCAATTATGGTCGCCGGTTCTGGCCTCCGCCATGTCATGCAAAAGGCACATCATCACCGTTTTATATAAATCCGCTTTTTCTTTTTTCGCCAGGTACCAGCCGATCATTGAAACCCGATATGAGTGCGAGGCGATGCTGTCGGACATATCGTCGGTCAAAAGCATCTGCCGATGCATCCGCATCAGTTTTCGCATCGTCCCAACCTCGAAAAAGAATCCAACCATTCGCTGTTCTTCTTTCATGGTTTAAGTATATCAGGTATAATTGCGTTAATATATTCATGAGCGAAATAAAAATCGGAGGGACGTATCGCCATTTTAAAGGACATAACATTGAAGTGATAGGAATTGCGCATCACAGCGAGACATTGGAAGATATGGTGGTCTATCGGCATCTGGGAAAGTCATCGATGGGCGAGAACGATCTGTGGGTTCGGCCGAAGGCGATGTTTTTGGAGCACGTGGAGCGGGACGGTTACAAAGGCCCGAGGTTCGTGTATATTAAAGAGTAATGGATATAAAAGAATTACAAGAGCTGGAAGTCGAAGCCCCGCGACTTGCGGGGCGGCTTTGACGTAACGGCGAAGAAAAAAGAAATGGCGGCTATTGAGGCGCGGATGGCAGACGCCGATTTTTGGGCGAATCGCGAGAAAGCCGATGCAGAAATAAAAAACTTCGGGAAGTTGCAGGATATCGTCAAGAAATACGAAGAAATTGAAACCGGAGTCGCGGAACTCAAAACGCGTTTTTCCGAAGACAAGTTTCATGAAGTGAAGCGGGCGTTTAAACAACTTGAACTCACGCAGCTTTTCACGGGCAAATACGATAAGCAATCCGCGGTGCTTTCAATATATCCCGGTGCGGGCGGAGAAGACGCCGAGGATTGGGCGCGGATGCTCGGCGTGATGTATGAAAATTACGCAAAACGGCGAGGGTACGCTGTGGTCGTTTTGGACGACAACCACCGTTCGCAAACGTTCGAGATAAAGGGAGAGTTTGCTTATGGGTATCTGAAACACGAAGCAGGAGTCCATCGCCTCGTGCGCATTTCTCCTTTTTCGCCCAAGAAGCTTCGCCATACGGCGTTCGCTTTGGTAGAAGTGGTGCCTGATTTGCCGCAGATGGAAGAATCCAAACTACAGATTCCCGAAAAAGACTTAAGGACTGATTTTTACCGATCGAGCGGCCCCGGTGGCCAGAATGTAAATAAGGTGGAAACCGCGGTACGCATAACGCATATCCCGACCGGCATTGCCGTAAGCTCGCAAGCCGAGCGCTCGCAGGCGCAAAATAGGGAACATGCCCTGAAATTTCTCAAAGCCAAGATATTTCATCTTATGGAAAAGAACCATATTCAGGAGTTGGGAAACTTGAGAACGAAAGTAAAGCCGGAATGGGGAAACCAGATACGTTCGTATGTGCTGAATCCCTATCAACTGGTCAAAGACCATCGCACGGAAGTGGAAACGTCCCGGATAAACGATGTGCTTCAGGGAAACTTGGATATATTTATCGAGGCGGAGATAGAGAAAATATCATAGCGATTTCCCGAGTTGCCGAATATTGAGGATGCGCTACTATTAATCAGTGTTTGAGTTGAAATAAAAAACAGCAATGATCACATTCCAGTCCGTTACCAAGACATATGCAAATTCTACGGCCCTTGAGGACGTGAGCTTTGAAATCAAGCAAGGGGAATTCGTTTCGCTTTCCGGCAGGTCGGGGGCAGGGAAGTCAACCGTCATCAAGCTTCTCATCGGAGAAGAAAAGCCGACGAAAGGAAGGGTTTTTTTTAATCAATACGAAGTGAACAAGCTCAAAAGCAGCGAATTGCCGGCGTTCAGGCGGCACGTTGGAGTTATTTTCCAGGATTTTCGGCTCTTACCGACCAAGAATGCATATGAAAACGTGGCGTTCGCGCTTGAGGTCGCGGGGCGGCCGCACAGCGAAATTGAGGATCTCGTACCCCAGGTTCTGGACATGGTGGGTCTTAGCGACAAAGACAAAAATTTTCCGAATGAGCTTTCCGGAGGCGAAAAACAGCGCGTTGCGATCGCGCGGGCGATGATACACAGGCCGGAGGTGGTAATTGCGGACGAGCCGACCGGAAATCTAGATCCATTGAACGCGTTCGAAATTTTAAAGATCCTCCAGAAAATAAACGAGCTCGGTACGACCGTGATCCTCGCCACTCATGATAGAGATATCATTAACAAACTCGAAAAACGGGTAATTACCATTGATCGTGGTAGAATAATTCGCGACGAAGAAAAAGGGAAATATATTTTAGTTTAACTTACATGTTTACTATCTTTTCTCGGATTATCCACTACGGGTTTAAAAATTTCTGGCGCAACGGACTTTTGTCGACGGCAACGGTGGCGATTATGGTTCTAGCGCTTCTCGTGTTCACGGGCCTTCTCATTTTCGACGTGGCCGCAGATCGCGCCGTTGCTTCTATCCAGGATAAGCTGGATATCGTGGTCTCTTTTAAAAAAACTACCCCAGAAGACGAAATTTTGCGCGTGAAAGAATCTCTGGAAAGTCTTCCCGAGGTGAAGAGCGTGGAGTATATTTCGACGGACAAGGCAATCGAGATTTTCAAAAATTCGGAGACCTTTAAAAACAAGCCGGAAATAAGCCAGGCAATCAACGAACTGAATACCAATCCTCTGGAGGCGTCGCTCAATATCAAAGCCCGTCTGCCGAGCCAGTATTCTTCCATCGCGAAATATTTGGACGCCCCCAATCTCCAAGATTCCATAAGCTGGGTAAGTTATGCCGAAAACCAAGTGGTGATCGACAGGTTGATTGCCATCGTGAATACGATCAATCGGGGCGGGCTCGTTTCGACCTTGTTTCTTACCCTGATTGCGGGACTGGCCGTATTTAATACCATTCGCATTGCAATATATTCCAATAGGGATGAAGTAGGAATCATGAGGGCCGTCGGCGCGTCCAATTTTTTGGTGAGAGGGCCGCTGGTGGTAGAGGGTATTATTGCGGGCGTGCTGGCCGCTGTCGCGAGCATAATCATTATCGCGCCAATCGTTTATTTTTCTTCTCCCTATGTGCAGGCATTCATACCGGGGTTCAGCATATTCCAGTATTTTACCGGAGATATAGGAAGATTGTTCTTATACCAGCTCTTGTTCGGAGTCGGCATCGGCGTACTCTCGAGTTTTTTCGCTGTGCGGCGCTACTTGAAGAATTAGGATTGCTATTTTGTGGTATAATTTTCAAGAGACGGAAGATCGAATGCAGGTTGCTTGTAAACATTTTCAATGAAAAAAATATTTGTTCGGCGCGATGAGTCGGTTGCCGAATTGGTGGAAAAAATCATCAGTACCGAAGAAGAAGACATAGTTCTTGTCGTTCCGTATGCATCGGGAATCGGAAAGACAATGAAGAATTTCGATTTGATAAAGCGGGAATCGGAAGCGGCAGGAAAAAATATATTCGTTGAGTCTGTTGACGAGAAAATCTTGGCGCTGGCAAAATCTTTGAATATTGAGGCGCTTCACCCGCTTTTTGAAGGAGTACGGAAATCTGTGCTTTCCGATATAGTCCAGGTAAAATCAGAACAGTCGGCTATTTCAAACGAGAAACGCACAAGCAAGAAGTCCCGCAAGCAAAAGGAGGAAGAGGAAAATGCCCGAAATGCGAATGCGCAGGAAGAGGCGAGCGCGCCGAATCTCCATGTGCGCAAAGAGACGGATCGGCGTATCCGATCGGCCGCAGAAACGGACGATGGGAGCGACGTCCGGCGATCGAAAAAGCGAAAATTTTTCTTCATATGCGCTCTCATAGGTTTTATTTTGATTATCGGAGGCGGAGTGTGGGTTGTTAATCGCTTTTTCGGAACCGCAAACATTCTGATTCATTTTAAAAAAACACCGTGGGCCTACGAACATTCGTTTTTGGCGGACACGTCCGTAGAAAGTACATCCTCTTCCGCGGGCTATGTTCTTCCCGGCCAGCTTTTCAGCGAAGAGCAAAACTTCGTGAACACCGCTCGCGCTTCCGGAGTTAAGAGTGTTTCCGATCGGGCGACCGGCGTCATCACCATCTATAACGCTTATAGTTCGGCGCCGCAGCAGCTGGTTGCGTCGACTCGTTTTGAAACGCCGGATGGCAAAATATTCCGTTTAAGCCAGAGCGCTCTTGTCCCCGGGGCGAAAATTCAAGACGGCAAAATCATCCCTTCATCCATTGAAGCGGCCATCGTTGCGGATGCTCCCGGTTCCGCCTATAATCTGGGGCCGATTCCGCGCCTCACGGTTTCCGGATTCAAGGGTTCTCCAAAGTACAGCGGTTTTTATGGCGAAATAACGAAACCGACGAAAGGCGGACTTATAGGGCAAAAGGCGGTTCCGACGGCGGGAGATATACAAGAAGCGAAAGACAAAACAACGGGCATATTAAAAACAAGTTTGGAATTTAAATTGAATAATGACATCGCGTCGGATTTCAAGCAGTTCGACTCCGCCCGAGATTTTAGCATCACAAAGCTAAGCGTGAATGAGAATACGGACGAGAACGGGAATTTCAGCGTGTTAAGCGATGCCAAAGTTTCAACGATCGGATTTAGGGAAGCCGATATCCGGGGGATTTTGAAATCCACAGCCATTGCAGGAGATACGACGTTAACTCTTCAGAACCTGAATATTGACTATCGGGTAATCAAAGCGGACATAGCGGGCGGGAAACTTTCATTTTTCGCATCAGCAAGCGGAACGGTGACGACCGATTTTTCTCCCGAGGATTTCCGCTTACAGCTTGCCGGCCACACCATTGAAGAAGCGCGGTTTGCAATATCGAAGCTTCCCGGCCTTTCGGACGCCAAAATTTCCGTCTGGCCGATGTGGCTGCGCCGCGTTCCCTCCAATACCAGCCGGATAAAAATATCTTTGGATCAACCGTAGCCGATAGAATTTACGTGCGATGCTCAAGCGCTCCGCCGAGCGTTTCATCGTCGGCGAATTCTATTTCACCGCCCGTCGGCAGCCCTCGGCCAAGCCGGCTGATTTTCTTTGCAAGGGGCTGAAATTCTTGAGACAAAAGGGAAGCGTGAAAATCTCCAAGGGAAGACGGATTAAAAGCAAAAATTATTTCTTCAGCTTTGCCGCCCAATTCCCTTTTGATATAGCTTTTCAAGTTTTGAATCCGCAGCTTCTGCACGTCTTCAAACACGCCGGTTTTCGGGATCGGTCCTACTATGAAATAACGTCCGAGAAATTTTCCCGTATTCTCAATTGAGATAAGATCCGTTTCTTTCTCGACTATCATAATCACATCGCGTTTGCGGGCCGGATTACTGCAGATATCGCAGCGCTCGCCGGAATTCTGATGAACGAAAAAACATTGGCTGCAAATTTTTATATTTTTGATATCAGAAACCGCATTCGCCAATCCGCGTATTTCATTTGCGCCCCGACTCGCCAAGTAAAAAGCGAGCCGCGTCGCCTGCCGCGGGCCGATGGAAGGCAATTCCGTCAATTCTTCCGCCAATTTTTTGATTGCTTCGGGCAGGCGCATCATGGGTGATTATTGCGGTTCCGCTCCCGGGTCGTATCTTTTTTCGAGACTCACAAAAGAAACCCGTTCGGGATCGAATCGCAATCTCACAGACCCTAGAGGCCCATTGCGATGTTTCGCTATATTTATTTGCGCGATGTTTTGTTCTTCGGGCGGGGTTTCCAGGAAATCCCGATCTTTCCGGTAGATGAACATCACAACGTCGCTGTCTTGCTCGATCGAACCGGATTCCCGCAGATCGGAAAGGCGGGGGATTTTGTTGTCGCGCTGGTCAACGGCGCGGGAAAGCTGGGAAAGGGCGAGCACGGGAACTTTGAGCTCACGGGCGAGCGCCTTCAGTCCCCGGGATATTTCGGTGACCTGCTGAACCATATTATCCGAATTCGTGCGCGGGCGGACGAGTTGCAGGTAATCGACGACGAGCAGGCCAAGGCCGTGCTCAATTTGAAGCCGCCGAGCCATAGAGCGCATTTGCATGATATTCAAGGTCGGTGAGTCATCTATGAAAATCGGTACGCCGGAAAGCCGATCCAGCGAAGACTGGATCATCTGGAACTCGATATCGTCGCTAATCCGCCCCGTAAGGATTTTCCACAGAGGAACGCGGGACTCTGCGGCAACGATGCGATCGATCACTTGCTCCCGCGACATTTCGAGGGAAAAAAATCCAACAGTCACGCCGCCTTCCACTGCCGCGTGCCGGGCAATGTCGAGCGCCAACGAGGTTTTTCCAAGCGACGGGCGAGCCCCTAAAATCACCAGATCGGATTTCTGAAGGCCGGAGAGGATATTGTCGATCTCCGGAAACCCGGTCGGCACGCCGCGAATGCGCCCGCCGCCCTGATGGAGTTTTTCGATCCTCTCGTACGCATTCTTGAGTTCTTCCTTCACGTGCATGAAATTTTGCGGCAAGGATTTCTGCGATATCGAAAGAATTTTTTGCTCGACATTATCAAGCAGATCCTCAATTTCCATGCCCGTCTCGAACACGCTTTCCGCGATTTCCGCGGACGCCCGTATGAGATCCCGTAAAATTTTTTTCTCTTTTACGATGTCGGTATAGTGGGAGACGTGAGACGCGGTTGTCACCTGATTTGTGATCTCCGCAAGATAGCCGGATCCACCAATATCTTTTAGCCGCTCATTTTCTTTGAGGTGGTTCGTGAGAGTCAATATGTCTATCGGCTGGCGTTTTTCGTATAGCTCTATGATCGCTTCATAAATTTTTTCGTGCTGCGGAGAATAAAAATCTCTCGGCGACAAAACGTCGGCGACCCTAAAAATCGCGTTTTTATCTATAAGCAAACTTCCAATTACCGCTTGCTCCGCCTCCAAATTCTGGGGCGGAATTCTTAATTGAGATTTTTTAGGCATGCGAACTAATTCTTTTTCCAGATTTTCGGTCCGTCTGGCGTATCTTCCAACTCATATCCTAAGTCATTAATCTCTTTTCTCAAATGGTCGGACTGGACAAACTGTTTATTAGCTCTGTACTCTTTGCGTTCATCCAAAAGCTTCTTTACTTGCAACGGAAGCTGGTCTGGATTTAACTCCAAGGGAATTTCAGCAAGCAAACCAAGGCTTTCTAATAAAGTAAGGGAGTTTGAACTCCTCTTTATATCAAAAATTGTCGCCAAAGCTTTTGAAGCATTCAAGTCATCGTTAAGTGCCGAATTGAATTGATCTGCACCTTCTTTTGAGGAAGGGGCAGAATCTCCCTCACTCGCAATTGCAAGACCGCGAAGTCCTTCTAGTGCCGCCTTTAAACTCTCAATAGTGAAATTTAGGGGTGTTCGATAGTGCGTCTGCAGCATTAAATAGCGAAATGCCATCCCGGCATCCGGAATTAATTTCTCAAGATCTCTAAGCGTAGAAAAATTCTTCGCCGACTTCGCCATTTTTTTGCTGTTAACTAAGAGTTGTTCGTTGTGTAGCCAATAATTTACGAATGGTTTATAGAGCGGTTGGCTCTGT
>CAYZZK010000002.1:0-26923 GCA_964483045.1 uncultured Candidatus Saccharibacteria bacterium | reverse complement strand
TGCGTTACTTTTAATTTGCGAGAGATTGTACGAAATGCTCCCGAAATCAATTGCCGGCACGGGAAATTTTCTGCCGACGATAAATACATCGGGGCGCGAAGGCACCGGAGCGGGCGGAAGCGGATCTGCCGGAGACACGTCGGTATGCACCCCAAACACGGGGCCTTTGGCTTCAACCGGATCGTCGTATTGCGGCTGGGCGCTGTAGACAACGTTATACGCAACCCCGTCGAAGTGGACGCCTCCATTTGAATGCGCTTGGCCGTATACAAAGGTGCTCGTGTTGAACAGAATATTATCATTCGACACGATCGCATATCGCACCAGCGAGGGATTTCCGAACTTCACCTCGATAATTTTCTGCACAGAATTGTCGGAGGCGATTTTCCCGGTACTGCGCACCGTGACCACGGAAGAGCTCAAGGGCGGCGGGGTGATGTCCAGAATAAATTGCCCGATGATCTGGCCATCTTCGTTGTAGTAATCATGCACATACGGTCCCGCATGCCCCGTGCCGTCCTGGAAGTCGAGTGGCGCATGCGCCAAGTGCCACCGATAGTATTCGACTCCGGCTTCCGCGATCGAGAAAGCAAGCTGCTTGTTCAAGCCGCGTACCGAAAACTGGGTAAACGAGAGAGCGAGGAAAATAAACCCGCTTATAAGCACGACCACCACTGTGGAAAAAATCAAAACTTCCAGCGAAAACTGCCCTTGTCTTTGAATTTTTGCCGCGCCGTTTGACTTTGATTTATACATAAATTAATAACAAAAGTTTTTGGGTTATACGTTGTTATGAGTCATCCACCTATGTTCCCTTCAAATTTCGCATGGTTACGGTCTGCGTAAAAAAAAGCGGCTTTGGCGCGGTAGCCGGTTTCACGTCCACATAGACGGAAATTTTGACCGCTCTCACTTTGGATATGTCGACCGGAAGCGAAAGCGGCGGCTCCGATCCGGTATAAACCGAGTCGTAGTAAGAAAAAATCGGCGTACTTGTCGCGACGACGTTCGCAATCGAAGCGGTTACGGTTTCGGTGCCCGATGCATACACCAACGGATTCCCGGCCGGAACTACGATCCCCCGTACAATAGTGCTCGTCACAAGCGAATATCTCACCTGATCGAATACCCCGTCTTTGTCGACATCGCTATAGAATGAAAAGGAACTTGTGCTTGCCGAGATAATTGCGTATGCGCCGAGGCCCGACGGTCCCGCCGAGCGGACATCGGTCGTCAGTATTTGAAACGCCTGCGCGACGTCTTGCTGGGATTGCAATTCTTGGTTTACCAGATTTTCCACAACCGACACGCTGTTCCGAAAGTTCATCACAACCAGGGAGATGCTCGCGAAAATGGCGAGTGCGAAAATAATTTCGAGCAACGAAAAGCCGAGTTCAGGATCTCGAACCGCGGAGGGCTCCAAAAACATATGGGGATTTTCTCTACGAAAGCAAAAAGGATTTATGCGCATTTTATTGAGATAATTGTATGTCGGCCTGCTGCCAGCTCGAAACAACCGAAACAGAACTAGTCGCCTCCACGTACCCCGGCGCGGCAACATCAATTGTGTATGTCCCCGAATTCAAACCGGTAAAAAACACTTGCGCAGGCGGAACGCAGACCGAATAAAAATCCAGCTGCACGTTTTGAACCTCGGGAGTAACATTTTCATCCTGGGTTTTAAGAAAAATTTTGTAGCGGAGGTAGCGGTTGTTGGTGTGCAGCCCGCTCAACGTCGCGCCGGAGGCCGCGTAATACGTGTTCGCAGTTCCATCCGGGCCGATGAAATTCCACGTTGCCTGATCGTTATTCGAGGCAATCTGAAACCGGACGCTATCCGCTCCCGCCTGCGCCGGCTGCGTGGCAGGATTCCAACTAAACGCATAGTATGCGGCGGTGCTTGATCCGACATCGATGGTTTTCGAGATCAGCCAGGAAACCGTGGTCGTGCTATATGCGCCGTCCGCGAGCTTGAGCGTAAGCGAGCCCGCGGGAGAATCCGCTTCCACTCCGCCATCTTGATCGCTGTATCCTCCGCCGGACCAATCGGTATCTATCCATGTGCTCCGGCCCGTAATCAGCGTTGCGGAAAAAGCGCCTTTCGTGAGATTTACCGAGCTGCTCGAAATGCCCGCTCCGGTTGCCGAATCTCTCACGGTTACGAGGAGCGACAGCGGACTGGCGGGCTTCGTCACAAATCGAAAATCGTAGCTCGAGCCCGGATTTATGGCCGCAGGACTCAATGGAACCGTGCCCGCAAAATTCGAGGAGGAACTGTTCAATTTAAAAGTATAAGAATCCCATTCGAGCGCGGAAAACGTTTTGAGGCCGTTCCCGTCGGTCGCCGAACTGGTTCCAAACTTAAGCACGCTTGGATTCGTGCCGATGAGTTTTGAACCGCTTATTGAAAAACTTTTATTTCCGGAAGGAATGCAGGTCACTCCGGAGGTGAGTACGTTGACCACACTTGTTTTATCGACCGCAAAACTCACTTCCGTGGCTGCGCCCGTGGCCACCGTCGCATGGGGTTTCGTGGGATTTGGGTTCGATGGATCCCCGGGCTTGTACGTTTTATCGGAAGAGTAGCCGGATTTCGTCACCGTGATCGCATAGGCCTGTGTACTCGTGGGAACGCCGACGAGCCGCAAAACTCCGCTCGCGTTCGTAGTATCCGTAAGGTCTATGGCGGGAGTGACGCTCGCGTTTACGACATGGATATCGGCATTTGAAACAGATGTGCCGTTCGCGTCGAGGACGTCAATTACGAGCGATCCATTTGAGTTTGCGGATTCGAGATTATCCGGAGCAACGTTCGTTGTCATACGGTAGCTTAGCGGATGAGAACACCGGATGCACTGCGCGGAAATCTCCACCAGTTTGTAGTCCGCCGGGGCGGTATCGTTGGGGTTGCCGCCCAGCGTGCCATCGAATGGATCATCGATATTTCGGATGCTCGTCGTCACTATAAAAGTGACATCGCCGGCGGCAATAGTCTGCGTCTGCGGAATAATGCCGGAAGGAATTCCTCCCTGCGTTCCTACCTGGTCGTACGGCATGTTTCGGATGATCTCTTCCTGCTGCCCGAGCACAGCGAACGCCGCCGTCCGAATCGAGTTGCTTTTCGTAGAGTCGATGATCGAAGAATACACGAGAAATATCCCGCCAAAGAGCAATACTATGATGCCCATGCTGATGACCAAATCTATGAGACTGAATCCCGCTAGAAGCCGCGATCGCTTGATGTTCATCAAAAAAGCTGTGATGGTAAATTTTTATATTTAACCAATTCTATCAATTTACACTGTAGATCGCGATCTACTTCTAATGGGATGAATCTATTCCTCCCAATGCCCTATCTCACCCCTTTTGAAATCGAATAGATGGGCAGGATAATTGCCATTGCCAGAAATCCGACCATAAGACCCATGACGAGAAGAAGCAAGGGCTCCAGGAATGTCGTCATGTTATGAAGCCGGTTGTCGAGCTCTTCAGTGTAGTAGTCCGAAAGATAGAAAAGATTATCCTCCAAGTTTCCGGTGCTCTCCCCTATTTTAACGATGCCGGTTAAGAGCCGCGGGAAGTAATCCTTCCGCGTCGTCAGAAAGTCGGACAACTGCCCTCCCTTTCTCACAAAATCCTGCGCCCCGGAAAACGCCGATTTATAGGCGCTGTTTTCGAACGTGTCTCCGGTAATACCGATCGCATCGACAATAGTAATGCCGCTTTTGAGGAGCAGCGCGAGAATCCGCGCGAAGTTCGCAACATTCACGCTCTCAACGAATGTTGAAACAACGGGGACATAAAAAACCGACCGGTCGAAAAAATATTTTATCGTGCGTACCCTGCTCGTGACAAATTTGAATCCCACGACGAACGCTACAATGCCCAGAATGATCCAGATGCCGTATTTTTTAGAAATGTCCAAAAAACCTATGAGGATTTTCGTCGGCAGCGGAAGCGGAACGTGGAGGCCGGTAATCACCGGCAATAATTTCGGGAAGATAAAAAACGTCAAAAATACCGATACCGCGACCATTGCCACAAAAATCACCGCCGGGTACACCATCGCCGAATGCACTTTGTTCTGCAGCGACTTCGCTTTCTTCAACTCCTCGGCAAGGTATGAGAGATTCGTCGTAAGCGTGCCCGATAATTCTCCAATGCGGATAATGCTGATAAAAAAATCGCCGAATGTCCTTCGGTACCGGCTCAATCCGTCGGAAAGGAGATGGCCGTTGTTCACTTCAACCTCAAGCTGCCGGATAATTTTTCGGAGCGCTTTTGATTCCGTTTGCTCTTCTATGATCTTCAAGCTCTCAAGCAGCGGCAGACCAGATTTTGTTACGATCGCGAGGTGCCGGACAAAATTAATCTTCTCCTGAATGGAAACTTTGCCGAAAATTCCCCGGAACAAGCTATTCATAAATAATTCTCAATACTTCCTCAAGCGTGGTGATTCCGGCAAGCGCTTTTGAGACGCCATCCTTGATCATAGTTACCATTCCATTTTTTACGGCGGCTTCCTTAATTTCCTGGGAGGTCGCGCGGCTCATTATCAATTTCCGTATAGTCTCGTTGATTTCCAAAACTTCGCGGATGCCGATCCGGCCCAGATAGCCAGTATTGTTGCATGCCGCACATCCTTTGCCTTCATAAAATACTCGCGCGTCTTCCTTGAGTTCCGGAATCACTTCGCGCAAACTCTCGAGTTCATTTTGTCCCAATATCCGCTTCCCTTTGCACGATTCACATACCTTGCGAACCAATCGCTGCCCCATGACGATATTGATCGTCGAGGCAACCAGAAAAGGCGGTACGCCCATATCGATAAGGCGCGGAAACGTGGTCGCGGCATCGTTCGTATGGAGCGTTGAAAGCACGAGGTGGCCGGTCAAAGCGGCATTTACGCCGATGCTCGCGGTTTCCTGGTCTCGTATTTCGCCGACCATGATGATATTTGGGTCTTGCCGCAAAACCGACCGCAGGCCGTTCGCGAACGTAAGTCCGACCTGGGCGTTCGCCTGAATCTGGGTCGTGCCGTCCAAAGAATATTCAATCGGGTCTTCGATAGTGACGATTGAAGCGGCGGGGTTGTTTAATTTTTTCAAAATCGTGTACAGCGTCGTCGTCTTGCCGGAGCCGGTGGGGCCGTTGGCGAGAATCATGCCATATGGCCTTTTGATCGCTTTTTCCACTTTTTCAAGTTCGTTCGGGGTGAAACCCAGATCCTCCAGTTTCCATTCCTGCGTTTCCGCGAGTATCCGAAGAACGGCATTCTCTCCGTGATAGGTCGGCATGATCGAAACCCGGATATTTATATCCCCAACTCCTTCCACTTTCGTACGAAACCTGCCATCTTGAGGCGCAAGATGCTCGTCGATGCGGAGCCCGGAAATTACCTTGATTCGGCTGATGATCTCGTGATGTATGATCTTCCCAATCCCGATCTCGCCGAAAATATCCTGGAGTATCCCGTCAACTCGGAAACGGATGCGGACTTTTTCATCTTCCGGTTGGATATGGATATCCGACGCATGCGTGATGAACGCGTATTCGACAAACAAATCCACCAGCTCTACTAACGAAATTTTTTCCACCGGCTGAACTAGCGCCTTCTCGATTACAAGTTTAAGAGAGTTAACGTCCCGCATGGTTTTTATTATTGTATCATATCCCGCAGGAAAAATTTCCTGCATGTGCGGAAATAAACGCTAGCTGTCACTGCCTGCGTCGTGCATATTATGTCCGAACAGATCCTCTTTCTAACTTCCCGGCCGCGGAACAGGGAGTACGCTTGATATTTTTTTCATGAGATCGTCGAGGTCTTTTCCCTTGTCGAAAAAGCCCTGCATGCCCAATTCCTTGCTGATCATTTCCTTGTCGCCCGCCATCCCCGGCCACGGGTCGTCCGCGTTCGTCAAAAAAGCAATATGTATATCTTTTGTTTTTGGATTCTCTCGTATGGAAAGCGCCGCCTCGACTCCGCTCCGCCCGGGAGGCATATGAATATCCATCAGGATCAAGTCCGGCAAATCCTCCGCTGCCTTTGCAACTGCCTCCTCGGCATTTTTGGCAAGCACGAAATCAAAACCGGCGGCAGAAATTTTTGCCGATAGTATTTCCCGAAATGCTTCCATATCATCTGTTATAAGGATTAAAGGTTTATCCCGCATAAATTGAGTATAGCGCAGCTTAGCGTATAATTACAGAGCGATGGGAACCGAGGTCCTTAAAATTTACATCTTCCTGGGAATTATCTTGGTCATTGTTTTAGGGGTCGGCTTTTATTACGTGTTCAACGAATCAGTGCCCGATCTGCCGGCTGCATCGCAAGAATCCGTATCTACCCCTTCGGACAGCGAAACTCTCCCGGCAAATTTTTCAGATTCTCAAAAAGTGGCCGGGCTCCTCGATGATATCGAAGAGCTCGCGCGGGCAAAAATACAAATCACAACTGCCGGAAGAAATAAAATAGTTGTCTCGTGGGAAAATCTGCCCAACGGCACAGACCGCATCGTAATCTTCAGGTCGGGCAAAAACGGCACATGGGTGCGATGGAATACGGTTGTCATTCAATCAAGCGGGGGCGGCTCGGTGGAAATTACGCTCAAGCCCGGAGAAAACGCGGGGGCGTACTCTTATTACGCCCAGGCATTTTCGCCCAACGGATATACGCTGTGGGCGTCTCAAATCACCCAGGCCGAGCCGCCTGCTCCGCCGCCCGGCGAATCTCCGACATCTACAACGACCTCCACGACTGGAACGGGGCAAATTGCGCAAGGACCGGCAACGCCTCCGACTGGTTCGCAAGGAAATCAAAACCCGACCTCTACGACCGTTGCTCCGCCAAATCCGACCTCGAGCACGCCTGCCCCGCCGCCCGCGAGTGGAAATACAACCACTACGTCAAATCCTCCGCCTCCGCCGCCTTCCGGACCGCCGGTGGCATACTATACGCCGAGCGGGCAAATCGCCGGCTATTTCACTCCCCAGCTCGATCCGTTTTACGTAACGCACGTGAATGAATACATCGAAATCAGCTGGCAGAACCTGCCCCCACCGACCGACGTGATTATCGTCTATCGCTCGCAAGATCAAAACGGCCCCTGGAAGGAACTTTTGCGGCAAGAGCAGCCGAGCACCTCCACCCGGGATTTCGTTCGCCTCATTGATTACACGTTGACCAATTCGTATTACTACCGGATGGATGCCCTCTCGGGATCGCAAGTACTGGCTGCCTACGAGCCGGTGTTTCTGCCGGGCATCGGGCAGTGAAACCGTTCTCGTTTTATTACCGCTGCGCTTCTTCGGCCAATCGCGAAAATAGTATATATCGTAGGCTTTTTTAAAAATAAATCCGGTGTTGTGACGCGCCGGACCTGCCCACATTCGGAATTGGGAAAATCGGACAGCTCACTTACAACATTCTTACAGCAGATACTTACCGTGCCGCGCCTCCGCCCGTATTCGGCAAACCCGGAGTAAATACTCCGCTTGCGGCAAGCGTTCGAGCCCGGTCGTCAAGGACGGCAATAGTCGAATTTATATTTATGAGCGAGCCGCCGATCGCGCCTAGATCCGAGCCCACCGCCGCGAGATTGAGCGATCTATTCGGGTCGCCAAGCGCCGCGCTTAGCTGATTCAAAGTCGTCACCAACAAGCTCAATGCGTACTGGAGATTCTGGGTATTTTGAGAGCCAATCACTTGAGCCACGGGCATTGCAGTTTGCGCACCGGCCATCGCCGGCAGCAAATATGCGGCGCCTACCACAACAGGCATACACCCGAGCAATATCCTTTTCATGTTGTTCTTCGTCTCCATGAATTCCGACCTTTATAAGGTTTTATGCCATATGCGGCGTGAAAAATATGTGAGGAGCTCTAAAACAAAAAACCGTCGAGCAGTATCCGAACGCGCGAAAAAAACTACTGAATTTCGAGTATGCGATATTCTTGCGGCCCAGCTCTAACCTGAATCTTTATCAAATCGCCTTTTGCCCGACCGATCAGCGCAGCGCCCAAGGGCGACTCCTGTGATATGCGCGCTCTTTTCGGATCGGTTTCAAACGAACCGACAATTTCATACGTCGCGCGAACTCCCTTACTCGATTCAATCATAACCGTCGAGCCGAGCTGTACCGTTCCCGAGGCGTTTTGGCCGGATTGGATTAAGATCGCTCTCTTAATCTGTTCCTCGATCGTCCAAATCTGCCTTTGGGTGCGGCGAAGCGCGGACTTCGCTTCTTTATACTCCGCGTTTTCGGAGCGATCGCCGTACGCAGCGGTCCGCTGCGCTTCAAGGGCAAGATCGGGAAGTATTTGCTTGAGCCGCGCGAGCCGTTCTTTGAGACGCCTAAAGCCCTCGGGCGTTATGTGCAGGGGGCCATCTTCCTCCGCTTGCGCCTGCTTTCGATTTATAGTTCGCATTTTCAAAAATTATATCATGTAATCGGAGACTTCTAATTGTTGCCGTCCGCGAATTCTTGCGATAGTATGTGACCATTGCGGGGTCATCTAATTGGTAGGATACATGACTCTGAATCATGTCATCTAGGTTCGAGCCCTAGCCCCGCAGCCGATACTAAAACCGACTTGCCTTCGAGGTGAGTCGGTTTTAGTATTTGATTTGTCGAGTTAGGGCTCGAACGGGAAAGGGGTCGGGAAAACGGAAGTTTTCCCGTGGCGGAAGTATTGAAACCGCTGGGTTTCAAAAAATTTTGCTGACAAAATTTTGTTCGATCGCCCTATAGCCCCGCAGCTAATAGATTTTGTTACGCAAAGCGCGTTACAAAATCATTGATCCCGAGAAGTCTTCGACGAGGGACACGCCTTCTTGAGATAGGTTCGGATTCCGAGAAGCGTCGGATTGTGGTTATTTTTTAATTGAAGCTAGAATAAAAACATGGAGCTAAATTCGCCCAACAAAAGACTATTTATAACGGGCATCCCAACAGCGGGCAAATCATATCTCGCTAAGAAGTTGGCGAAAGCGACTGGAGGGATTGCAGTACTCCTAGATGATTTTCGCGAATCGTTGTCCTCAGATCTGAAGTATAAAAAATGGGTTGATTTCTATCGCGATCAAGATGAAAAAGAATATCTTACGAATACTTCTCCGGAGCAGATGTGGAAAAATCTCGTAGCTCAATCAGAAACTCTATGGCCTGTGTTTCTTAAGGAAATCGCTAAATATCAAGACGAAACTAGGCCAGTTATATTTGAGTGCGTAAATATTCTACCTCATCTTGCCCATCGCGATCTCAAGTTTCCGGGTATTGTGTTAATTGGTGCTTCAGAGAAAGAGACTTTAGAGCGCAATAAGCAAAACCCGAGATGGGGCAAAACGTTGGAGCTTCAAGAATTGGAAGCTAAAGCATTCTTCGAAATCGAGCGCCCGCACTACAAATCAGAAGGTGAAAAATACGGATATCAAATTTTTGAAAACTTCGATGACGCTCTTGAGCCGGCGTTAAAAATTCTCAAAGGATAATCCGCCCGAGGGAGCATTGTTTTGGTAAAATCAAAATATTCTCGGGGAAGCTTGTGGGGTAACGATTTTTAAAAATCCGCGGCAGAAGTCCGACTCATTAACCACTAGTTGGTATAATCAATCAATGGTAACCGAAATCATCGCCCTGGTCGCAAATATCACTCTCGCGCTATCGTTTGTCGTTGGTCTCGTGTTTGGTATCGCACAGGTCCGGTCTGCTGCACGCGACAGGCGCGAACGCCTTACTCTCGAGGCACTGCGTAATTTTCAAACGCGCGAATTCGCAGAACTCATGTATTACATCATCTCTCGCAACATTCCGGAAAACAGAGAAGCATTGGATACGCTTCCACAACATGACCGTATTCTGTTCATCCAATTCGGACAACAAATGGAATCGCTCGGCATCCTCGTGGCGGAAAAATTCATCGATCTCGACCTCGTTGATAAAACACTCGGCTCGCTGGTCACCACAGCGTGGGACAAATACAAAACTATGGTTTTCAGCTTGCGGAAAAGGGATCCGTATCTCAATGAATATTTCCAGTGGCTCGCCGAAAGGATCGATGAACGGTTAAAAAAGCCGCGCGAGCCGTTTTATAAAAGAAATTTTTGATACTGATCAGTTTTGCCCGCGCGATTGGGTAGCTGCCCGTAATGAAACTAAAAAGGGGCTCGATGTACGAGCCCCCGGGGAAAAAAGGGAAGATTTAGTCAGACATGATCTGCTTCCGCAAGCGTTCCGCAATTTCTGCGGCATGAGTAATCTCCGTGTTGATATCTTTCATATATTCCCGGATGAGTTCCAATTTCCTTTCCGCGGCCTCGGCTCTGGCTTCGGCGTTCAATCGTATCTGTTTCTCTCGTTCGTAGAGCAATCTGTAATCCCGAGTTTCCATACTTAATCCTTTGGTTCAAGTTACCGGTGGCATTAAAGCATGCAAGCGCCAAAATTGTAAAGAGGGTAAGCATGTCTGAAAAATCCTCGCTTTTTATCGTTCGGCGATCGCCTCTTCGCGAGCTGCAAAAATCCCCCATCCGTAGGAAACGAGGGACAGGAGAAACGCAAGCGACATCAGATATGAATAGGAATCGGTTTGCGTGGGAATGAACAGTACTCCGCCGAGCATTCCGAAGAAAATACCGAGGAATCCGAGAATGGAAGGGACTTTCCACGCGGCGCTATGGAAGCGGATGGCGCGGACGAGGAAAGCGATCGCTCCGATAAACAGAAGCAGGCCGAGGACGATGTGCGAAGCGAGAGCGAACTGCCTCCAGGAGAATTCCCACAACTGCCCGGCATTCGCGCCTTCCGGAAATTGCACGAACAGATTCACGTACATGCCAAGTACGTACTGCGCGACAAGCATGCCCACAAGGACGATGCCTTGAATGTTAAGCGATCGACTGCGAGGATTCATACTATTCTATGCGCTATACCCTAAAGACGATCCTTCAGATAGATGTGAGTGGAAACTATACTATTTTGTCTTGAATGTTATGCTCTCTCCTCGAACAATTCCTGAATTATTTTGCGCCACCAAGCGGAAATAATAATTTGTTTTCGAGCTCAAATCAGACACTTTCGCTTCAACCAGTATTCCGTCTGATCCTGCGCCGGCCGATTTTTGTTCTGTCGAATGGGACAGTATCGAGCCGAAGAGAGAATCGGTGCCATACTCAAACCAGTAGGTCGTTTCAGAATCATTGGGATTTACCTTTCCGGTGAGCATGGCGGTCGACGTGGTAACATCGGCCACGTTTTGAGTTATGACGGTGGGGGCGCTCGCCGACGGCGGACCCGCAGTTTTGAAATTAAGGATGGCTCCGTTCACCGTGCCGAATTGATTTTGAGCATTGAGACGGAAGTAATAGGTGGTGGCGGGAGTGAGATTAGAAAGAGAGAAGGAAGCCCCTACTTTGGCAGTACCGTCTCCGGCAGATGTCAGCGCCATGGTATTCCCTAATTCCGGAGTTTGACCGTATTCAAACCAATATTGCGTGGAGGCCTTGTTCGGGGTCACTTCTCCGTTTAAGTTGGCGGTAGTCCTCGATATTCCATCCGCGGGCAACGTTTTGGTCGTTGGGGCGCTGCCTACCGGCGGAGGATTGCCGTGCGTGGTTTGGAACGAATACTGCGTGCCCGCAACCCTGCCGTACTGATTTTCGGCCACCAGGCGGAAGTAATAGGTCGTATCTTTGGTGAGTCCCGTAATGTAGCCCGGCGCCGGAATTGCCGCGTAGCCGGAACCGATCGCCTGACTGGGGCTGGATACCTTGTCCCCCAAGTCAGATGAAACGCCATACTCATACCAGTAGCTGGTGAAAGCCCCGTTTGGATTCACGCTGCCGGTCACAACGCCAGTTGTATCAGAAGGAACTACGCTCGCGCTTGTGGTTACCAGAGGTACTCCGGGTTGCTGTGTTTGAACCAGAGTCTGTGTCGGGGTTTGATTTGTGTTTGGCACGGTCGACGTCGCGTTCCCGGGCGTCGACGCAGTATTCCGAACTGCGTAGAAAATGAACCCTCCAACCAACAGCAACACAACAATTACTCCTATTGTCGCTCCCGTAGCTTTATTCATAATCGGTATTAAATGTATTATACTCTTTGTAACAATGATGACGGATGTATCCTTAAAATCTTACACGTATGACCCTATTCAAACACGCAAGCGGGTTTTTATCGTACACGGCTGGGATGGCTATCCGGAAGAAGGATGGTTCCCATGGCTCAAAAAAGAGTTGGAGCAAAAAGGATTTGAAGTTTTTGTGCCACAACTCCCCGATTCCGGAAACCCGAGAATACAAAAATGGGTGCCCGCTCTCGCTAAAGCCGTAGGCATACCGGATGAGCATACCTATTTTGTCGGCCATAGCATGGGATGCCAAACCATCGCTCGCTATCTTGAAACATTGCCGGATAAGCACCAAGTGGGCGGCGCGGTTTTCGTCGCCGGATTCTTCAAGCGCTTGGCTGGGCTTGAAGACGATCCCGATGTCCATGAAACCGACAAGCATTGGCTCGGCGCGCCGATTGATCTCGGAAAAGTAAAATCCCATATACCAAAAAGCATCGCGATTTTTTCCGATGACGACCCATGGGTCCCGCTCGACAACCAAGATGACTTCCGAGATAAGCTTGGTTCTGAAATTATTATCGAACATGCGAAGGGGCATTTTAGCGGCGGGCGCGACGGGGCGAAAGAACTGCCGAGCGCGCTCGAGGCCGTGGTTGCTTTTTGATATCGCTCGCGGCCTAGTATGCGAAAAATCGGCGAAGGATGGCAATACAGCATATACGACCGCGGCGACGGACGCGTGCTTAAAAAGTTCCATTCTGCACTGAAGGCGTACTGGGTAATTTTAAAGACGATTTTTCCGTTTCGAGATGATCCAATTTGGGTACTGCCGAGTTTCAAGAACAGCATGAAGAGAAAAGCACTCGCTTCTTTTGAAATTTTGAAAAAGAAACATATACCGAGCGAATGGATAGGAAATCCAACATTTTTAAATGAGCTGAACTTTGAGCAGGATAAAGTAAGGCCGCTTCATAAGGTTTTTGAAAATGCTACCCTCGATGATATCAAAAAAATCGTTGATAAGTTTATTATATTTAATAAGAACCTTTTGAATTTTGGTGTTATAGATAAAAGTTTTAATATCACTAAAAACTATGGACTAAATGATAAAGACGAAATTGTGTTGCTTGATATTGGAGAGCTTTTTGATGATCCGAAGTTAATTGAGCGGCAAATAAAAAACCGGGCGTGGGATAAGAGTTATGTAACGGGATGTATAATAAATGACGAGGCAAGGACTTATTTTATAGAAGAGATGGATAAAAATTTTGGTTTAGGAAGCTTAAGCAAGCGAACAAAAACTGTGTTTAAAGCGGCAATCTTTGATCTTAACGGCATTTTTGTGCAAAGCCCACTTTTAAGCGTCCGGTTTGAAAAAGATTTCGGAATACCCGCTTCTCTATTTTTGCCGAAACTCAAAGAAATAATGGAAAAAGTAAGAAAGCCCGGTGCGGAAAAAGCGTTTAACTACTGGCAACCGGTTCTTAGAGAATGGGGCGTCGAAATGTCAGAGAGCGAATTTTGGGATTACTGCTTCAGCGCAGAAAAGCCGTCGGAGAGGATGATATCTTTTGCGAAACTCTTGCGAAGTAAAGGCGTAAAAGTCTTTATTTTATCGAATAATTTTAAAGAACGCGCTGAATACTATAGCCACTATCCCTGGATCCACGACGCAGTGGATAAGGTTTATTTTTCATTTCAAACTGGGCATAGGAAGCCCGATCCAAGAGCATGGGAGATGCTTCTTTCGGAAAATAACTTACGAGCGGGAGAATGCATCTATTTTGACGATGATAAGAAAAACGTACAAGCGGCAGAAAATATTGGTATTAAATCTTTTCTGTTCACCAATGAAGAAGAATTAGAGAAAACGGTACTGGATGGTAAAACTGCTTTATAAGAGACGCTCGAAGAACCAAAACAATGCCAAGAGGCCGACGATTATTGTAAAGATTTTAAGAATTTTATCCCGATACGGCAGCTTATCGATCTGAAGGAGGAGCGGGACAACTATTGCCAAAATGCCGAGCTGGCCGATCTCGATGCCCACGTTGAAAATAACAAGCGAAGGGACAAAAAGTATTCCGGGAAGCTTCGTATCGGCAAGGGCGGCGGCAAATCCCAGCCCGTGAATAAGCCCGAAGCCGAAGGTGGTGACCCATCGTTCGGATATATCAACGGCTTCTTGTTTCCGGTGCAAACTTTTTAGGTTGCGATAGGCCATATAGGCAATGGAGAGGGCTATCAACGGTTCGACGAGCCAGGACGGGATGCTCACGATATTCAACCCGGCCAAAATAAGCGTGATGGAGTGGGCAACGGTAAACGAAGTAACCAGGATAAGAATTTTTTTCACAGACCGAACCAGCAGGATCACGGAGAGCAGGAACAAAATATGATCGTAGCCAGTCCAAATGTGCCTTATTCCCAGCCACAGGAATTCTTTGGCGACGACCAGGAAGCGATCCCACATAGTACCGAGGTATTGAGCGGCGATGTCGGCCGGGTAATCCTGTTTCTCGTCGTTAAATACCAGTTGCCATTGTTTATCGCCAATTGAAACCGACACAAAGTGGTCAAACTGCTTAAAACTTTCCTTGAACATTGAGACGTGGATCGCCAGGTTCTCTATGCCAAGAACCGGCGCGGGACAGTCGAAGCGGCCATAAAAAATAGACCGAGTTACGGTGCTTGTGTTGTCAAACGACGCAAGTTTAAACAGACAAGATTGACCATCCTGCTCTATAAGAAATTTATCGGCAAATTGAGCGTTGATTAGTTCGAATTCGCTTATCCCGCCATAGTATGAACCGTACGAAATATTTTGTGGGACTTCGGTTTTTAATTGAATCCTATTTCCCTCCGCGGTGAGTTCGGTTCTAATCGCGCCGTAGTTTAAGACATGCGCATGGGCATTTCCAGCGCCTAAAAAAACTCCGAGCCCAAAGGTTAATATTAAAAATATATTTCTGCGTCTCATGCAAGTGAGTAACTCGGCGAAACGATTATACGTATAAAATTCGAGCAATCGGCCTCTTACTGCTTGCTTGCGGACTTTTTCAAAACTTTTAAAACCGACTGCAAACTGATTTTCTCTTTGAGGAGAGGATTCCAGATGTCCCCGCGTTTTTTTAGGCGAGCCGCCGTATTTTTTATCGTAAAATTGCTTGGCTTTAATCCTTTTTTAACTTCATCCCAGGCGAGAGGCGTTGAGACGGGAGCGCCGGGCCACGGGCGAATACAATATGGCGCCGCTATCGTCTTGCCTTTGCCGTTCTGGAGATAGTCCAGGTACACCTTCTTCCGGCGTTTGCGCGGATCGCGTTCGATGCTCGTAGTTTTGGGCAATTTCTCATGAACGAGGCGGACAATAATTTCCGCGAATTGCCTCACTTGCTCATATGTATATTGCGCGCCCATCGGCACGAGTATATGTAACCCCCGCAGTCCCGACGTTTTGCAATAAGAAGGGAGGTTAAGCGCGTCGAAGATTTTTTTCAACTCGCGCGCCGCTTCGATCGCCGCTTCAAAATGAATGTCTTCGCCGAGATCAAGATCGAAAATGGCGTAATCGGGCCGGTCCAAATGGCCAAGCCGCGAACTCCAGGGATGCAGCTCGATGCAACCCAGGTTCGCCATATATATGAGCGTACGCTCGTCGTTACAGATGAGGTAATTTAAGTCGCGATCATTAGATTCGGAATAAATACGTTCGGTTTTCACCCAATCTGGCGGCATATGATCAACGTCCTTCTGGTAAAAACTTTTCCCATTAATACCGCTCGGGTAGCGGTTGAGCGACTCCGGGCGGTCTTTAAGATACGGCAGAATATACGGCGCGATATTCCGATAATATTCAATAACATCTCCTTTTGTATACCCTTCCTTCGGCCAGAAAACTTTATTGGGATTTGTGATCTCCGGCTCGCCCGGAGCGGCTTCCTCTAATTTTTTCTTCGGCAAAGAATTCTGTTCTGAAGCCGCCTTTTCGCGACGCACTTCTCTCGGCGATTTATCCTCTCGAAGCCCCAGGAAAATCGGCTGGCGCATCTGATTATTTTCCGTCCACTCCTGAAATTTCACTTCGCAAACGAGTTGCGGCTTCACCCACGTCACCGGCGCATTGGTCTTCGGGATTTTTTGGAACGGCGAAGTTTTTTGGGTAAGCGGCACGAGTTTTTCCTTAAGAGCGGCAAGGCCGCGTTCATCGAAACCGCCGCCCGTGTGGCCAATATATACCAGATCGTCTCCGTCATAGACGCCCAGTACCAGCGCTCCGAAATACTTGCGGCCGCCGCGCGGCTCGGTGAATCCCGCGATGATGGCTTCCTGCTGGTTTATTATTTTTATTTTGAGCCAATCACTCGTCCGCGCTCCCTCACGATATGTGCTCGCGCCATTTTTCGCCATTATGCCCTCAAGCCCGCGCCGCTTCGCTTCACGGAAAAATGCAATTCCCTTTTCCTCCACGTGATCGCTCAATCGTATATTCGGAAACGACTGAATGATGTCCCGCACTATTTTTTTCCGCTCAATGAGTGGCGAATCGTGAAAATCGCGGCCATCGCAGTAGAGCATATCAAACACATAATAGAAGAGTTCCCCTTTGCCATGGCGCTGCCAGTTCTGCAAGAGCTGAAATCTCGAGATCCCCGCTTCATCGAGCGCCACGATTTCACCATCGAGCACGATGTCGTGATGAATATTTTTGAGGGAATCGACGATGCCTGGAAATTGCGCCTCGAGCGATAGCCCGTTACGGGAATAGAGTGATACACTTTGATTTGCCTTAACCTCGGCAATTGCCCGGATCCCGTCCCACTTTATTTCAAAAATCCAACCGGCCCGGTCGAAAGATTCTGCGGCGAGTTTTGCCAGCATTGGCAGTATGCCATGCGGCATAGTTCCACGCCGTGCTCGCGGCGCTAAAACGGTTTGTATACCCGATTTCTTTTCGGACTTATGCGCCGGAGGATCTTCGAGTCTTTTATCAGATAACACGGAATGATCGTCGGCTAAAATATTGTCTTCGGTTATGTGGTCGTCTTTTTTCTTGATGAGCAGCCAGGCATTGTCTTCTGCTCCTTTCATTCTCACAAGCGCAAATTCCCCTTTGAGTTTTTGGCCGTGGAGGACAAACTTCATGTCGCCTCGGGTAAAACCCGCAGCCAATTCCTTTTCTGCTTCCTTTCTATCCATTCCTCTTTCTCCGGGAGAGCCATAGGTTCCTCGATCCCACACAATGACGTTGCCGGCTCCATAATTCCCTTCGGGAATTGTGCCTTCAAAGGTGGCATATTCCAGCGGATGGTCTTCGACGAGCATCGCAAGGTGGCGCACCTTCGGATCGAGCGTTGGCCCTTTTGGAATCGCCCAGCTTTTTAGAACGCCCTCAAGTTCCAGCCGAAAGTCATAATGCAGCCGGGAAGCGGCGTGTTTTTGCACCACAAACTGAAGCGGTGTGGCCTTTGTTAAAATTCGGCCGCCTGCGGGTTCCGGAGTTTTCCGAAAATTCCTTTTCTTGGCATAGCCGGCAAGCGTCATACCTACTTTACCGCGACAGTTTTTTTCCGCTCGCGCTCCAAGCTGGCTTTTAAGATATCCATGAGATCCGAGACTTTTGTCGGCTGCGGCTCTTTTCCTTTGACCCGCGGCGCTCCTCCCTTTGCCTTAGCTTTGATAAGATCCTCCACTTCCTTTGTGTACGTGTCTTTGAACTCCTCCGGTTTAAACGGCGCCGTCAGCTGCTCGATCAACTGAATGGCCATATGTAATTCTCGAACTGAAACTTCCATGTCGGGAATATTCAGTTCTTTCGGGCTACGGATGTCCTCTTTGAATTTCATCTGATCGAGAATAAGCATGTTCCCCTGTGGCTTCACGGCGCCCAGATGTTCCTTCGTGCGAAGCACAAACTGCGCAATGCCGACTTTTTTTGTTCTTTTGAGCGCTTCGCGAAGTAGCGCGTAGGGCTTTTCCGCATTCTTGCCGGGTTCCAGGTAGTACACTTTTTGAAAATAAATCGGATCGATTTCCTTTTGGTCGACGAATTCGGCGATCTGAATCATTTTCGATTTTTTCACATTTATTTTTTCTATGTCTTCATCGGTAAGAACGACATAGTCCCCCTTCTGATATTCATAACCCCTTACAATATCTTCGTATGGAATTTCTCTGCCGTCGGCGCGGCATATTTTGGCAAATCTAATCGGCGAGAAGTCTTCTTTGTGCAAAAAATGGAACTTAAGCTCGTGCTCTTTTTCGGGACTATACAGACGGACAGGAATATTGATTAATCCAAAATTGAGGGCACCCGACCATAGTGAACGCATGCATATTGTACGACGTAAAGGTTCGATAAATATTTCAAATGGCCCAGCAGCGAGCGCAAGGAAGATATGCTATGCTGGTTTTATCGCTAAAAATCTATGGAAGAAAAAGAGGCACAGGAACGCATAACAAAGCAAGGATTGCGGCAAAGTTTTGCCGTCTTAGCCGCGTATCTCAAGAAATATCGCAGGGAGACCATCGCTTTGTCCGTCCTAGGCATCGTTTCGGCCGTCGGAAACGGTATCGTTCCAATCATAGCCGGACGGTTTTTCGACGCGATTATCTCGCCGGCGACGCAAAACTTTTTCGGCATGACCGTGCCGCTCTATGCCGCGCTGCTTTCCTGGTGGGCACTCATTCAAATCATCACGTACCTCGTCGACTGGCAAATAAATATTCGAAGCGAGAATTTTTCAAACAGCGTTTGGGTAGATTATTGGTCTCGCGGAGTGGCGCATCTTCTGGAATTGCCCATGGCGTTCCACAAGTCGAAAAAAATAGGAGAGGTCGGCGAAAAAATAAACCGGGCCGCTTTTTCCCTAGAAACCATCGTCGGTCGCATCGTGATCGATCTCGCGCCGCAGTTTCTATCGATTGTTATCGCGCTTGCCGTCGGTTTTTACATACAGCCCCTGCTTGCTGACGTTCTCATCGTCGGTATCGTCATTTATACGTTCGTGCTGTACCGATCGGTCGCTCCCATAGCGGAAATTCAGCGCGAATACCAGACTCATCTCTTCCGCGCTTTCGGCGACAGTTACGATCTCGTCGGCAATACCCAAACGGTCAAGCAGGCAACCGCCGAGCAGTACGAGGGAAAACGCATGGCCTCGCTCCTCAAGGGGCCGGTGCTGGATCTGTGGGGCAAGATGAGCACGATTTGGGGCAACCTAACGCTCTATCAGCGCATTATCATTCTCGCCACCCAACTTACGATTTTTATCGCTTCGATAACTTTCATTAGCCGGGGAGAAATGACTATCGGAGGGCTCTTGGCTTTTAACGCCTACGCCACAATGGTTTTCGGGCCGTTTGTCGTGGTCGGCCGCAATTGGCAGACAATCCAAAACGGAGTCATCCAACTCGAGGAAGCCGAACGCGTTTTGAAAGAGCCGGCGGAAGCGTATCACCCGTCGGGCGCGGAACGCTTTATACTTCGGGGCGATGTCGAGCTCAAAAATGTTTCGTTTTATTACGACGAGAAAGCGCCGGTACTAAAAGACATACAGTTCAAAGTCCGCGCGGGCGAAATAGTGGCACTCGTCGGCGAATCCGGCGTGGGGAAATCGACGCTCGTCGACCTGCTCTGCGGCTATTATTTCCCGACGCAAGGCAGCGTACTTATCGACGGCAAACCGATAGAAACTCTCGATCTGATTTCGCTCCGCGCGCAAGTAGGCATCGTGCCGCAGGAAGTAGTGCTTTTTAACGACACGATTCTTCACAACATCCGCTACGGCTCTTTCGACGCGACCGAGGAGCAGGCGAAAGAAGCCGCGCGCAAAGCATTCGCCTATGAGTTTATCGAAAAATTTCCTAATAAGTGGCAGCAACTTGTCGGGGAGCGCGGAGTCAAGCTTTCGGTGGGCCAAAAACAGCGCGTCGCCATCGCGCGGGCGATTCTCCGCGACCCGAAGATTCTTATTCTCGACGAGCCGACCTCGGCTTTGGATGCCGGCTCCGAGCAGGTCATCACAAATTCCCTCGAGACGCTCATGCGTGGCAAGACGACATTCATCATTGCCCACCGCCTTTCCACTGTGCGCAAAGCAGATAAAATCTTCGTTTTCAAAGACGGCCGCATCATTGAATCCGGCACGCACGCGTCGCTCCTCGAAATATCCGGCGGGGAATACCGCCGCCTCTACGAATTGCAAATCGGCTTGCACGAATAGCCGCTTAGAGCGCGGCGATAACTGTCTTTTTCCATAAAATCGCTTTATGCCGTAAGCAGCAGGGTAAAGCGGTACAGCGGCAAAACTAGACTTAGAGCGATAATCAAAACAATAAAAAGAGTAAAACGATTAGTAGACTGGCTGTCTCTCAAAATTTGTCCCGGGGTGGTAGTGATGGCAAGAGTCGCCATCGGTTGATCATTACTATTTTTCAACTGGACGAAATCTCCAATCACTTCTTGGTCAAAAAAGCGCGCTGTCCCTACAAATTCCGGTTCCGTACTTGCCTGGGCGGGAAGGGTTTTTACCACCTCTCCTGCCTCTAGAATTGTACTTGCCAGCACCCGATCATTCGAGAAAATTGTCGTTTCCAGCTTACTCAACTCTTTAAAGCCGAGAACAAACGATTCGTCAAGCCTTGTGCCGACGATAACCGCTCCGGCCAGCGCTCCCTTATCGAAAAGCGGCGCCGCGGCCTTAATGACCAATCCCTCGCTATCGCTCCGATCAATCGTTACCGCCGGCCGCCCCTCAAGAGCTTCCGAGCCAATTTGTTCCGATAAAATATTTTCAGAAACGGTGGCCGGGGAATTGAGTTTGAGCAGTACGTTGCCGTTCTTGCGGCTTACGGAAAGAAACTGTTCGCCGGTCGAGGACAAAAACTCCTGGCCGATTTTTTCGAGATCGGCGAGGTCTTCTGCCTTAAACGCTGAAACAAAATCGGCATTTGAAGATATGAGTTCGGCGGATACGAGCGCCCTGCTCTTAAGATTTTCGATATAAAAACTGAAAATTTTGGCGTTGGCGGTCAGAGAGCTTGTTACTTCCTGCTCGATTCTTTGGACAGAAAATATCGAAAATACGGTAGTTACCAAAAGCGCTATCACGAGAGAGGCCGAAATGAAGATAATGAGAATTTCTTCGCGCAAACGCAGACTCAACCATTGCCAAATCCAAAAGCCGAAAGCGGCGAATGCCGCGAATTTCAACACGTGTTCCAGAAACCATGCAGGGCTCGAGGCATCGCTCACGACAAAAATCGAGACGAACGAGGAAATAGTGAGCAAAGCGAAACCGATGAGCATCCATCCGATCAGTTTATCGATATCTTTAAAATAACGCTTGGCCAAGGCAACCGCGATCGCAAGAAGCAGAATTGAAGCGATTGCGTTATATCTGCTTAAAATGAAAAGGTGCGGCAGAAAAAGCAGCGCCGCGAGCGCCCCGTCGGGCCGAGGGGGAAGCTTCTCCAGGGCATAACTTAAAAAGACCAAAAGAAGACCGGCAAGATATATATATGGGGCGAACGGAACAGGGTCGCTGCTATAGGCGGCATGGAGTATCTGCCAGAAACTCAACGACAGAAAGCCCAAAAAACGCGAACAGCTGAAAACATCTTTTTTTATGGCGTATGCTTCACCAAAAAGCCACGCGAGAATAAAAAAGACGATCGCCCCCAAAAGCTCGAGCCCTAGGTGACCATTGCCGAAAATTAAAAGAGTGGACATAGCGGCAGAATTTTTACCATACTCGCCTGTTTCATTGCATCTTTTGAACCTGCTGCCTGATCTCTACGAGAGAAAGAGGTCTTTCTGATTCGAAAACTTTTAATCCTCCACTGTCGATAAAAACCGTCTTCGGCAAAACGCCTATTTTATAAGCTTCTCCGACTGAACCATCCTCGTCCAAAAGCATCCGTATATTTAGTTTATAACGATTTTTAATTTCTTGCACTGTGTTCTCATCTTCCATATTATTGATCGCAAGAATCGTGAGGCGGCCGCCTTGAACCGCCGCGTACGCAGCGAGTGTCTGGAGCTCTTCAACCGCTGCCTCGTTCCAAGACGTCCAAAAACTTAAAATCACCGGCTGTCCTCGAAATTCCAAAAGCGAAACTTCGCCGCCATTTACATCTTTCAACGTAAAGGCGGGGGCTTCCTCTAATTTATTATCCGCTTGTAATCCAAGATTGGCCAAAAAAACCGGCGAAAGTCGGACAATAAGGTACGTGCCCAAAACAGCTATCGCAAATGCCGCCACAAGCACAACCCACAGAGGAATTTTGTGAGATGTATTCATATTATCGGGGCTCCAGCTTGAAAAATTGGATCATTTTTTCCAACAAAGAGAGCTTCGGCGCGGAGATTTTCCCCGCGATATCAGGTACGATAATCTCTCCTAACTCCCTTTCCACTCTATTGCCCGCTTCGTCTTCGGCAGTGAGACGCACGCTGGTTTTCTCTCCGGAAAATGCGAAGTGGCTTTCCCACAAGGACGTCGACGAGTTCATGCTGATGTCCAGCTTACTTTCTCCAGCAAAGAGGGCTACTTTTTGCGGCTTTGCTCCTATGGCAACTTGCACCCGAATCTCGGAGGCGGCCGGCGCCTCGAACGTTCGGGGCAAAGAAGGAAAAAGCAGCGCGCCATTTGCTCTCAACGTGAAACTGCCGATACGCGGAGGAGTGGCATCAATCGATATAGTCTGATTTTTCGTTTCAGATATATTGCCGGCCTGATCAACGGCTCGGATGCTGATTCTATGCAAACCGTCTGCTAGTTTATCGGGATGATTAATTTTAAATTTAGCCATCCTAGTTTCAATCCCCTCTTCGACGCTCCCGCGAAACCACTCTCTTCCATCTATTGAATATTCCACCGACTCAATACCGGAGAAGTCGTCGGAAGCCGTGCCGCTTAGCTTAAGATACGGAACGTTTACGATACCACGCGGTAATTCTTCCGGATGAACAGTAGGCGCATTGTTGTCGAAAATCACTTTTAGTTTTTGGGCATTGGCCACGCTGCGGCCCGTGACGGTGAGCCCTCTTATCAGCACATCATACGATCCGGCCTTGGCAAACGGGACATCGAAATGAAATTTTTCGAACGCCGAATCCCACGCTCCATCTTCCGACTGAATGGCCTGCCAGGAAACGCCACCGTTCCCGCTCCACTCCAAAGATTTCAATACATCGTCTTTACTCCTCACGACGCCTCCGAATGTGCGAGAGCGCTCCGACGTATAAAAGTCGCCGGCAGTTTCAAGCACAATCGCGGGCAAACCGTTCGCGGTAGTAAAGATGTTAGTTATGGCGGACGTTTTAAGCTTCCCGTCGGAGGCGGTTACGCGGAGCACATAATTTGAGCCGTCGGGAACCGTAGCGGTATCCCAACGAAATTCCGTTTTGTTGAGGCCGGTTGCTAAGTTCCTCCAAGTACCTCCCCGATCATCGCTTAACGCCACATCGTAAACAATTTTATCGTCGTTGATATCGGAGCCGGTCCATCGCAACGTCATTACGTCTTTATACTTCGATCGTCTGCCGAGGTAGGATAAGTGCAGCTGCGGGGGGCTGTCCAGAAAAATATTTAGAGTGACCGGCGCCGAAATGTTTCCCAGTGGATCGTAAGAAACAACGTTGATAACGTTCTTCCCCTTGTTAAAGGCAGGGTCGAGCTCAATACCGTCAAATCGAAACTGGCCATCCTTTGATCCGGAGAGCACATACTCCCGCCTGCCGTTTACGCGCGCAACAATTTTTTGGGCGTTCAACGCGAAGCCGGAAACGGCGATGCGCGAACTCGTTGCTTCGCCTCCGCGCGGTTCGTCAATTACCGGAGAGGGCGGCGGCTTGACGCCTACGGCGAAATTCGAATCCCCGATGATTGTCGTTCCGATATTTCCGGCAGCATCTGCGCCGCTTAGAGAAATAAGAGCAGGCCCGTCGAAGCCTTCGATCGGCTGATATGTGGCTTTAAACGAAAAATTCGGATGTCCGTTGGGATCCTGCAGAACCGGTACCGTAACGGAATCATGTTTAAACTGCGTTATCGTCAAAGAGGGGGTAGATTTCAATGCTTCCGAACTCAAAATTTCCAAGCGAACGGGCTCCCCTTTTGTAAAAGCGGGGTCGGCATGCACAGTAAAACCGGGAGGAGTATTATCGATCGTAAAATCTTCGGTGCCGGCCTCGGCCACATTGCCGTCTTTATCCCGAGCCCGAAGTTTGAGCCGATATGTGTCGCCAACCATCTTCGTCGTATCCCAGATATACGTGCCGGTCGCCGGCTGCTCTTTCGCCAGAATGCCCTGCGTAATCACAGGCCAAGCTCCTGTCTGGTAACCAATGTCCACGGGGCCGGGATTTTGCCGCAAACCATCTACCACCGTGAGGGGATCCTCATCATCTTCGTCAGACGCGCTATAGACGATCGGCACAGTGCCTCTTATTATCTGCCCGGTAAGATTAGTGCGTAAAACTATCTCCGGAAAATGCACCACTGGCCCGCCGCCTTCCGCCACACCGCCTTCGGAAGTCCCCCTGCCACTGCTTTCGTTCTGTTGTGCGCTGACCGGCCCGATTGAAAAAACCACCGAGGTATTATCCGATAAAAGGAGACAATCCGAAAGCGAAAGAACATAACAGCCCTCTGCATCTTCAACGAGCGTATACGTGCCATTCGGCGGCTCTCCAAAAACCTGTGTGATACTGTCTCCGTTGTTCACATCGCCCTGCGAAGTGCAATGATAAACATCCCCCGATCCATCCTCGTTGGTGCAGCCGGGAAACGCAGGATATAAAAGAAAATCCCGGCCGGGATTAACGACACTCCCGATAACGATAAGCGAGCCGCCGCTGGCCGAGAGAGGCGCAACGCTTATGGCGAAAACAAGCGCAGGAAAAAATCCGATCGCCGCACAGCCCGCAATGCTCCCTAAAAATAAAACTTGTTTCATATCTTTAGCCAATGAAGCATTGCGGCAAGAAACATTCGCTGCTGCCCTCGACGGATTCTCTACCAGTGATCCTTGATAACAGTTTTGACTCCGGGAACGGAATTACCAGCGTAGCCGGCTAAAATTTCTTTAACTTTTTCTACGATCTCCTTTGGCGTATACTCGCTTTTTACGAGATACGTTACCGCTCCGAGCTCCAGGCCCTTTTTAATATTTTCTTCTTTTCCTAGATTAGTGAGGAGTATGACCGGTATCTTCTTCAAATCCGGATTCTCTTTAATTTTGGCGAGCATATCGAGGCCGTTCATTTTAGGCATCATGACGTCGGAGAGAATAATTGTCGGCTTACTGCCCATCTCATTCAATTTCGCTAGGCCTTCCTCGCCGTTGAACGCAGCTTCCACTTCATAGCCGAAACTCTTAAAAGCCGTCGAATATAGATCGACGAACAAGGGATCGTCTTCAACTATCAGTATTTTCCCGCCACCGTCAGGCATAATTACATTTTAACATATTCGGCTACTCTGTTATATAATCGAGATTACTACAATAAAAAAACAAATTCAATGAAAATTTTCGTTACGGCAAAGCCAAACGCAAAGCGCATCGGCGTACAGAAAATTGACGAGACGCACTTTGCGGTTGCAGTACAAGAAGCGCCACGTGAAGGTAGAGCAAACTACGCGATCGCGAAGGCGCTTGCCAAATATTTAGGCGTCCCCACGATAAACGTTTGTTTAGTATCCGGCGCTAGTTCAAAACAAAAAGTTTTTGAGATATCTTAAGAAGCGGACGCGTGTTTAATATTAAGAGCCGTGACGCCCCGAAAATCCCGTGCGCGGTCCTCTTGGCCTGAACTCGGGCCTTCTTTTGCCGAAACGGGAATGCTGAAACCGATTCCGGTTATACGTCGGAACGGAAGAGAATCTTCGAGGCGGCCTAGCGCTTTCTTCCGGCAAGGCCTTGAACGATCCGGGAACGGGAGGAGGCAGGATGGGCAGTTTGGAAACCGGCAAAACCGAGCGGATGAGCCGCTCAATTGCGTACACATCCCCTTTTTGATTCGGTCTGGCAAAAGAAATCGCATGGCCACTTCCGCCTGCCCGGCCGGTGCGTCCGATGCGGTGGACATAATCCTCCGCGCTCATGGGCAAGTCGTAATTTACGACAAGCTCGATATCCTGAACATCGATGCCCCGCGCAGCGATGTCGGTAGCAGCAAGAATTCTGTATGTCCCCCGCTTGAAACCCTCGAGCGCCGCGCGCCGCTGGTAAAGCGAGCTATTCGAATGGATTTCCGCGGCGGCATATCCCAGCGCGCGGAGATACGCCGCGATTTTTTTCGCGCTGAATTTCGTGCGGGAAAATATAAGCACCGATCCCCGATATTCCTGCAGTAATTTTTCGAGAAGCCGCGGCTTCGCTTCCTGCGGGACGAAAAACAACTCCTGCGTCACATCTTTTGCCGTGCTCCCCGACCGGGCAATTTCCACACGCACCGGCAATTTGAGATACGCCCGGGCGATCGTAACTATTTGCTCCGGCATCGTCGCGGAAAAAAGCATCGTCTGCCGTTCCCGCGGCAACACTTGGAGAATCTGCTTCAATTGGGGAGCGAAGCCCATGTCGAGCATGCGGTCTGCTTCGTCGAGCACAAGCACCCGTACCTTGGCCAGCGAAAGAGTTTTTTGCTGTAAGTGATCGATAATTCGCCCCGGAGTGCCGATCACGACATGCGGACTTCTGGCAAGGCGGCGAATTTGGTGCCCCAGAGATTCTCCGCCAATCAAGGTTGCGCCCCGAAGCCCAAGCGGCGTCGCAATTTTTTGAAGCGCCTCTGCAACTTGCACGGCGAGTTCGCGCGTCGGCACAATTACCAAGCCGATTC
>CAYZZK010000001.1:0-40038 GCA_964483045.1 uncultured Candidatus Saccharibacteria bacterium | reverse complement strand
GTGCAGGTTGCGGTGCAATTACTAATACTCCCGTCCGACGAGCTAACCCTGCCATTGCCGGACCCCGTCCGGGCGATAGTTACAGTAAGGACATTCATTCGCGTAAAAACCGCATTGACCGTCAGATCGGTATTCAAAATAACCGAGCAGGCGCCGCTGCCCGAACACGCTCCCTCCCAGCGGGTGAAAATCGACCCCTGGGCAGGTGTTGGCGTAAGCCCAATAACTGACCCCTCCGGAAAAGGCGCGACGCAGGTGCTTCCGCAATCGATTCCTGCAGGCGAGGAGACTACGGTGCCCGCGCCGGTTCCGCCGCTGCGAGTAACCGCAAGTGTGTTGCTAGGAACAGGCAAGGGGCCGGAAGGCAAAATAGTGTAAAGAAAGGCGCGCTTTGTGGTTCCGGAAGTTCCCTTTGACAAAATGATCGTTGAAGATTGGTTAGCACACAAGACAATCGATGATGCGGCGAACGAGTCATCTCTGTAGCAAAGGAATTCGGCATTGGCGCGGTTTACGAGGTCAATCCTTCCCGTATCATTGAAACACGTCGGAGCGCTCGGGTGGTTGAAGTCGTAGAGTGCGCAGTTGACTCCGGCATCCGCTGCGAAAATCGCCTTCGCCGAGTTCGCCACATCTCCTACCTGCTGCAATTGGATGTTAACGAGAAATCCCGCGATGGTCGTCGCGCTAAGCATCGCGCCTCCGATGGCCAGCACCACCAAAAGAATCGCCTGCCCAGAACGCTCGCGCGTACGAAGCGGGCCGGCATATCCTTTTATTTTTGCTCTTTTATTATTCATATAGCTCATCAGTTTAACAGTTAAGATACTTTGGATTTTATCATTCGTCGTCCTGTCGCGAGCTGATGGTTGTTTGAAGACGAATGACTCCTTCCGATACGCCCGTTTCTTTCGCGCTCACACTGACCGCAATCGCAACCCGCGTCGGCCACCGGTCAACGCTTGGATCATCTCCGAGAGGATCGGCAGGGCCTCCCTGCCCGCTCAAAAAAAAGTTCAAGCTCCACACGAAGGCATTTCGGCCGGTAATCGGTTGGAAATCATATGTAGAGCCGCCGTCCGTAGAAACCCCCCGCTCTATGGTAGCGCCGCTCGGGCTCTTTCGATACGTCACCAGCTCCCCCCGTGCATTAGTAAATGCCAGTTCGCCCGCGGCGCATGAAGGATAACAAAAATTTCTCCCCGTGCGTATTTCTCGGGCCATCTGCTCAAGCGCGAGAGAGACGTTGTTATTCGCGGAAATAAGCGCGGCAACCTGCCGTTGCGAGCGCAAAGCGCCCACAAATCCTCCGACGGCAATCGTCAAAATGACAATGAAAATGGCCATGGATACGACGAGTTCGATGAGGGTAAACCCGTCACCGCTTCGCCACGAAGTGGCGCAGGATAAACCCCGGATATGCGAATTTTTTTTCACTTCTCTATGGAACATAATTTGGATTAAAAAAATGATCTTCGAGATTCACTTCCGAATGGATGGACACACCGGTAATTCCGCCCGAAGAATCCCACTTCACGACGGAAACCACTCTCAAGTGGTCGGAGTCGACCAGCTCGATGCCTACTGTCCGGACAAATTTCGTAAGCACCCCTCCCGCTCGGTAACTATATAAACCGGTTGCGGGGTCAAGCCACAATCTTCGGTTCTCCGATGTAAGCAAGCCCGTGCTCGACCACTCGACTTCGCACGGGCAGTTATTGACAAGCCCTTCATTCCAGGCAATTAGTTCGCCTTGTTCACCCAGCTTGCGATTATGATCAATTAAATTTTTTACCACCTCAATCCCCTCGGACGCCAGGTACGTCGCTATATAGTTTTCCGAAACGAAATTGCTCGCGGCGAAAGATCGCGAGAGCAGCGCGATAAGCCCCATAAATCCGATAATAAGGACGCTTAAAGCCACGATTGTCTCGACAAGTGATTGCCCTTTTCTGGTGCTTGTTTTTGCCATGCGTCTGGAGTTAAATTTTATTCCCAAAAATATTCCCTGCTTCGCATAATCTCATAGCCGAATGCCCCGTAACATGCACATGGCTAAAAATCTACTTGCCCGATCTCGCTTACATATATTGTCCCCGTCAGCGAGGCGTCTTTGGTGGTAAGGTAGATTTTGCCAGATTGTTTGCCGACGGCTCCGTTTACATCCCGAGTGCCAATCAGCGTGACGGGATTCGGAGGCACGAAAAACACTTTATAAATGCTGTCGTTGTGGCCCCCGTCCAAAATGACGACGCCCGGCGCGACGTCGTGGCTCGAAATCGTGACCATATTGAAGCGGGGTGGATTATTTTTAATTGTGTTGATGCCTTCACAGCCCTGGTTTAGCTGTTGCAAGTTTACCCGGTACGAAAAAAGTTCGTACCCGTTGCGGGCGTAATCGATATTTACGCCGTACCCGCAAATGACTTCATTTTGAGGCAGCGCCTCCCCGGGGTTATTGTACGTCGAAATGGCAAGAGATTTTGCCCGAAGTATCAATTCGGCCAACTTCTGAACCTCGACGTACAAACCGATCTGCTGCTGCGTGGAGCTTTTATAAGAAATCGCGAGGGCCGATATCATAACTGTTATTGCAATAACGATAAAAAGCTCGAGAAGGGTAAATCCTTTCCTCATTACTTTATTCTACTACACAGTGAACAACAAATAACAGCGGGGTTTTGCGGTCATCCGGAGCGCGACGGCGCGAGGCAGAGGAATTTTCTAACAAAGAAAATATCCGACCGCAAAACCCCGCTGTTATTCGCATAATATATCGACTAATTTACATGCCGAGTACGCGCATATACAGACCGACCGCCTCCTGTCCCCAGAAAAAAATTATGAGCGACGCGAAAACAAGGAACGGCCCGAATGGCACCGCGCTTTTTAGGCTCTTTTTGCCGAGGGCCATCGCGAAAATGCCATACACGGCTCCGATAATAAAGCTGAGTGCGACAATGAGAACGATATCGGGCCAGCCGAATATAAATCCGAGCGGAATGACGAGCTTCAAATCTCCCACCCCCATCCCCTTGCCTCGCGTAAGTGCAATGATAAAAGCGAAAAGCGCTCCGGCGGCGAGAGCGGCAAAGACATGGTTAATCCAGATATTCTCGGGAAATCCGAAAAAAAACGCGTAACTCCCAATAAAAGAGGATGCACTTCCGCCGCGCAACGCCGTGAGAAATGTGATTGCTGCGCCCAAAAACCCCAAAAAAATACTTGCCTCGTCGGGAATGATATAGAGCCGCTTATCTATGAGTACAATGAGGAGAAGCGTCAAGAATACGAGAATCCATAGAATTGAAGGGAAATAATTGCTAATTGAAAATTGAAAATTGAAAATTTGCGCCTCCGAAACCCGCCACGGAACGAAAACGCAAATCAAGCCGGCCGCAATCTCCACAAGCGGATACTCTAAACTGATGCGGCCACCGCATCTCCGGCAACGTCCGCGCTGGATCAAAAAGCTTATGATCGGCACAAGCTCGAACCACCGCAAGGTGTTCAAGCACCACGGACAACGAGACCTCCCGCCGATGCTCTGCGTATCCAGAATAAAACGCTCCGGATCATAGCGGACTCCCAGCACATTTATGAAGCTTCCCAGAGCCGCGCCAAAAATAAAAAGCAGCGCATTCATTTGTATCAATTATACCCCGCGGGAGGCGCGGGTAAACCCCATTGCCGCAAAGACAAGAGACCGGGAACGGCTCGAAAACAAAAAGGCCCCACAATAGGAGGCCTTCTTGGAACGACCGCAGTTAATTCCAAAACTAGAACTGAACGCAGTAAACAGGGTCGTCACAATTCAAACCGAAAACATTGCCGCCGTCAACGTCCGTTCTAAGCACACTATTATCTGTTTCAAGTTGAGCCGCCAAAGCGTACGAAGTCCCATCTGCGTTGCGCGCATATGAGTAGCCCCTACTCGGGCTTGCAATTGGATCATTTGGCAGTTGAGCAGCAGAGGTAATAATTCCTGTCTCTGCCAACACATCGGCCAATCCCGTAGTCTCGTTCCAGCTAGGAGTGGCCGCAGGAACATGATTGGTTGCCGTAGCGTCATTAACATCCGGGCATGTGGTACCTGGTGCCGCACCGGGCCCCGGATAATAGCCGCATTTGTTGTAATAGAGCTGCAAGATAGACTGCACCTGCCGCAAGTCGGCGATTCTCCGCGCGTCCCGGCCTGCGCGCTGTGCCGGCGCAAGACTTATAAGCGCGATTGAGGCGAGAATGGCGATAATCGCGATAACGACGAGCAATTCAATAAGCGTAAAACCTTCTTTTTTTCGAAACATCTTTTAATAAAGACTGGTTAAACCTGTTCGACCTTTGTGGCCCATGAACAACATTATAGCCATGCATATAGTATATCATATTCACTATCGCCCTACGCTAACATCTATATTCTGTCTACTATAATTAATGTATGCTCTGGGTTAGTTTGAAAATAGGCATCAGTATGGCGGCGAAGAGGAACGCCACGGCGACGCCGATGCAGATCAAGAGGAGCGGCTGGACAAGTTCGACTATGCGGCCGATGGTTTCGTCCGCTTCGCGGCCGTAGAACGTCGCGAGGCGGCCAAAGATCTGTTCGATCCGCCCCGTCGTTTCGCCGACCGCCACCATGTGGGAAACCAGCGGCGGGAAATAATCGGGGTACTTGGCGATGCTTTTCGACAGGAGTTCCCCCTGCCGGAGATTCTCCGCGACCTCGTGCATAATATCCCGGTAAAGCACATTCCCCACCATGTGCCCGATGATTTCGACGGCCTGCGCGATCGGGATTCCGCCGTGGATAAGAAGCTGCGCCGCGCTCGAAAACCTGGCGATAACCATCGGCAGGTATATTTTGTTTACGAGCGGGAGCTTTATTTTAGCATCGTCGAAAATCGCACGCCCCTCTTCGGTGCGGATATACTCAAAAAATATTGCCGCGAAAGCGCCCGCGGTGATCGCCACCGCAAACCACCATTTCGTCAAAAAATCTCCCGAATTCAACAGAATTTTCGTGAGCAGCGGGAGCTCCACGCCCGATTCCACGAATATCGGCTTGATTTGGGGAAACACAAACACAACCATGATTAAAGCGACGACGATAAAAAGCACCACGAGGATGAGCGGATAAATCATCGCGGAGACTGCCTTGCCCACGAGAATCGCTTCCTTTTCCGTGTAGTCCGCCAAAAATCCGCAAATCTCGTTTAAGTTGCCGGTGACCTCCGCCGCCCGCACCATCTCGACGTAAAATTCCGGGAAAATATCTCCTTGCCGTTCCATCGTCTGAGAAAAGGAAAGGCCGGCGTCGATGTCTTCGGCCATTTGGAAGATGGTGTTCTGGAGCGTCTTGTTCCCCGTTTGCTCGTACAAATTTCGAAGGGCGGAATTCAAGGGCAGGCGCGCTTCCAGAAGCACGGCGAGCTGGCGCGTGAAAACCACCATGTCTTTCCGTCTGACGCGGTTGAAATAACTAAGTAGGATATCGTACCAGCGGGTTTTCTCCGCGGATTCCAGCGACAGAACGAATAAATCGTGCCCCGATAAAATATTCGCCGCGGTACCGCGGCTTCCCGCCTCCACGAAACCAACCTGCATCTCGCCTTCCTTGGTTTTTGCTTTGTATTTGAACTTCATCTCATATAGAAACTGCTTGAATGAAAAAATAATTCTCTAGGCAGGCGAATTGCAACCTATGCACGTCTCCCGTACATATATCATAAACCGTTCCCCTCCAAGTACAAAATCTGGATTGTCAAAGCGCGATCGCGTCTAACGGAATTGATTTATTCTACGTCCTCTCCAGGAGTATCCGCAGTTCCGCCGGATTAAGAGAATACAGTTCGGCATTTTCGAGCGACACTTCCTTGTTTTTCACGAGATGGACCAGGGATCTGTTCAGGGTGATCATTCCTTCTTGAAGACTTGTTTCTATGACGAGATCTATTTGGTAAATCTTCCTTTCCCTGATGAGGTTCCGGATCGCCGGATTGACGATCATGATTTCCATCGCGGGAACCCTGCCGCCGGAAAGCCGCGGCAAGAGACGCTCGGAGACGATAGCGACGAGCGTGGCCGCAAGCTGGGAAGTGACCTGGGTCTGCTGGTCGGCCGGGAACGAATCGATGATGCGGTCGATTGTCTGCGATGCCGAGTTGGTGTGGAGCGTCGAGAACACCAGGTGGCCGGTCTCGGCCGCGGTCATGGCAGTTGCGATGGAAACCGCGTCGCGCATTTCGCCGATCATGACTACGTCCGGGTCTTGGCGCAATACGTTTCGGAGTGCCGCATGAAACGACGGGGTATCGCTACCCACCTCGCGCTGGGAAATGATGCATCGGTCCTGCGTAAACAAATACTCAATCGGATCCTCGATCGTAATAATGTGGTCTGATCGCGTATGGTTCACCTTATCGAGGATCGCCGCGAGAGTGGAAGATTTTCCGTGTCCCGCGGGCCCCACGGCCAGCACGAATCCCTGGGATAATTTTCCGAACTCGTGGAGGATCGGCGGAAGGCCGAGTTCGTCGATGCTTTTGATCCGGGCTTGAATCAGCCGAAGCGATGCCGCCAGATATCCCCGCTGAAAGTAAACGTTCACGCGAAAGCGGGCTTTGTCTTCGAAGCTATAGGCAAAATCCAGCTGCCGCTCCCGAAGCAGTCGCTCCCGCTGATCGTTTACGAGGAGTTCGAAAATGAGCCCCTCGGCCACTTCCGGCGTCGTTATCGGCTCTTTCTGAATCGGCACCAGCACTCCGTCGACCCGAATCGTCGGCCTCCTGCCGACGGCAATATGCAAATCCGACGCATTTTGCTTCGCAGTAATGATTAAGAGCTCGCGTAATTTTTCTTTATAGTCTTCCATAAAAATAGTTAAGGGTTGAATCTCAAAAACTAAGCAGTTTTTTGTTATATTTTCACTTTACCATACCACAGAATTCCTTGCACCTGTATGTTCATGGTTTAAAATATTTTATCTTTGTGGTTTTGAACTTTGGGATTTTGAACTTGCTACGTCTCCTGTGTTTCCCGTATCACTTCCTCGATCGAGACTATTCCATCCAGGGCGTTAAGAACCCCGTCCTGCCGGAGCGTAAGCATTCCCTGGCGCTTGGCTTCCGCAGTAATCCTCTGAAGGGTGGGGCCTTCAACTATAATTTTCTCGACTTCCGGAGTCATCTCAAAAACTTCATGGAGCGCTACCCTCCCTACGACGCCCTTCCCTTTGCATTCGGGACACCCATGCGCATGATAAATTTTATACGGCTCCGGATATTTGTCTCTGATTTCTTTCGGCAACCCGGCCACCGCCCTGCGTATAATCTCAAGAACCTCGGGGAGCGGCTCATCGGCGGTCTTGCAACTGTGGCAAAGCTCTCCAGCCAACCGCTGCGACATCATGATATTGAGCGACACCGGCAATAAAAACGGCTCTACCTTCATGTCGATGAGCCGCGGGATCACGCCCGCGGAATTATTCGTGTGCAACGAGGAGAGAACCACGTGCCCGGTAAGAGCCGCCTGGACCGCGAGCCCCGCAGTCTCTGAATCCCTGATTTCGCCGACCATAAGCACATCCGGATCTTGCCGCAAAATCTGCCGCAAGCCGGAGGCAAAGTCATACCCGATTTCCGGCCGCACCTGGGATTGGTTGATGCCCTCGACGAAATACTCGACCGGATCTTCCAGACTTACGATATTTACATTTTCTTTGTTGATAGTTTGGAGAATGGCGTACAAAGTCGTGGTTTTTCCCGAACCTGTCGGCCCCGTAGCCAGGATCATGCCAAACGGTTTTTCGAGGCCCGCGTTTAGAATATCGAGGTTTCTATATCTAAATCCAAGACTTTCCAGTTTTTTGAGGCCCGCCCGCGGATCCAGCACTCGAATCGCCACCTTTTCCCCCAGGGGCGTCGGGAACGTCGCGACCCGAAAATCGATATCCCGGTCGGACACCCGCGTCCGAAAACGCCCGCCCTGTGGAATGCGCGACTCGTCGATCTTCAAGCTCGAAATAACTTTCACCCGCGAGATGACGGGCTGGGACAACTCGATAGGAAGCGATGCGACTTCGCGCAAATCCCCGTCTATTCTGAAACGGATCCGCAGGTAATGCTCCATCGGTTCAATGTGAATATCCGACGCCCTGCTCGCCAAAGCTTCCTTAAACGTATCCGCAACGATCTTGATTATCGGCGCTTCCTCGCCTTCCCCGCCATCCTCCAGATGGATGATTTTCTGCCCGCCTTTACCGGATTTTACATTGAGTTGCTGAACGGCGCGCTCCAGCTCGTTGCGATACGGAGAATACTTTCTCAAGGCATTTTTCCAATCGCCAAAGGAAATGAGATACACGCCCAGATTGAGGTGTTCTTTGCGCGCGATGAACCGGAGCGCTTCCTGCGCTTTTGGGCTGTCGGGATGAAGCATACCGACTATGAGCAAATTGTCTTTTTTCGCTATGGGAATCGCTTCATACGTGCGGGCGGTTTCTTCCGGCAAAAGCTCCAATAACTCGTCCGTGATGGCTTCCGCATCTACTTTTTTATACGGGATGCCGAGAATTTTGCTTTTGATCTCTGCCACGCGGACATCGTCCGCCAGTCTGTCGGCGACAAGGAGCGTCTCAATACTGCGCCCCGAGAGAAACGCGTCTTTTTTAACCTTCTCCGCGGTCGCCTGGTCGAGCAGGCCCGCCTTCTGTATTTCCGTGAGCAGTTCTTGGTCGGTCATGCGTGCTCTGTTAGTTCTTGGAAGAAATCATATGACTAAAAAGGGACTAGAAATGGATTGCTCCGCCCGACGCTCGCCGGCGACGGCAATGGAACATATTGCTTGAGCGATCGGAAGTCCGGGCTATTCACAACTTCTTGGGGATTAAGCGCTACTTTCGCAAGCGGGTCTATGTTTTTGAAACTGGACGGAGAAACGACTTCTACGAGCTCCGGCTTTCTAAAAAATATCAGATACGCGGCTACCCCTATAAGTACGAGCAAAAAAACCCATATCGCGATATTTAGGATGTCGATCTTTTGCTCGCCTTCTTCAGAAACCACTATTGCCATAGAAAAAGTGCACTGCTCACTTCCGTAGCGACTCCTACGGACCACGGATATACTATATCCTAACGCATCTTCCGCCAGAAACAAGATATCCTCCAAACGCGGCTAGAATCTGCAATGGCGGCTACCTGACATCCCAGGGAGAACATATCCCGGTTTAAACCTAAATTAAGGACTTTGATAATACGTCGCCACCGAAATGCTAAAAGTAAATCTCTCTATTGGTTGAGGGACCTTATTATTCACGTTAATAATCGGGCTCACCGCGAGGGATTTTATATCGAATATCCGGATGTTCGTCTGGAGTTCTGAAAGAAATGCCTTGAAATCTTCATATGAACCTGTTAGTACCGTGGACAGCGAAAGCGTCCCCTTCGGCCGCTGAAGCGCCAGCGCGAGGTTTGAAGGCGCCAATCCCGTTACCTGCGAAGGCGCGTTAGACAAACCAGAAACAGAAATCCCGACGCTCTTTAACTGCAGGTTGTTGTTTTGGGATAATCCGTAAAGTTGCGCGACTGCGCCGGCTACATCCGGTTCCGTCGGCAAAACCAGGGAAACGGTCTGCTGAATTTTTTCATTTTTCGTGTTGTAGTCGCTGATCAACTGCTTCACTGTGTTGATCGCCTGTTTTTCCTTATCCAAAAATGATTGGAGACTGGCCATCGTACTCTTGAGTTTTAAAATCTCGCCGTACTCCGGCTGGATGAACTGAAAATAAGTGACCACGGATCCGACAAAAAAGACGACCCCCAAAATCATGCTCAAGAACCGTTTTGTCGTCTGTTTCATTTCTTATTTAGTCGTTGTCGCATTTTTGCTCAATCCATACGACCGCGAAAAATAATCTTTATCCAGAGCGAGCTGGACTTCGAATTGCCATTCGCTTCCGGCGGAAGAGATTCCTCCAACTCCCATTTTTGCAATTTCGGTTTTTTTCTGAAGCCACCCAATTTGCTGAAGCGCATCGTCCATTGTTATCGTCGAAATCCCGTAAGACATTTGTCCCCCGACAAAATTTACGGTGAGATTCCTTAAGTACGAGTTTACCTGCGTGTTTTTTTCAACCCAGTCGAACGCGCGGAGGCCGATAGTCTGGGCGGCCAGCAAAGATTTGATATTTCCCAACTGTGAATAAAAGCTCACAAGTTTTAATTGGTCCCCGACGGATACTTGCTGCCCAAATTGGTCGATATCTCGGTTTATCTTTGCGATTTGCGCCGTAAGATAGGGGGCGTAACCGAAAGAGAGCCCGAAATACAAAGCAAGGGCTACAAAAAATAGGGTTCCGGAAAACATCAGGAGCTTGCCTGACCAGCCCGGGGTTTTGGGTGGCTCTCGTCCCAATTGTTCGACGACTTTTTGAGGAAGAGGCATGGATTTTTTAGCGTTTCAATATAGTATACCCCTTAGAAAATAAAATAGAAAATACCGCACTCCACTTATTATTAAATAAGCGGCCGCTCGCGTCGAGAACGGCTGAAATCCGGCAACGCGATTGCTTATTTTTGGAGTCGATTCAGCACAAGCCCCAGCGCAACGCTCATAAGCGGATTGAGCTCTGCGAGCATCGGAGTCATGTCCTGGGGATATTCAAACTGCGTGAATGGAGTCGCTTTAACGACTGGGACATCAAACTCTTTTCCGAAATATGTTTCAATTCCGGCCAGATTTGCTCCGCCCCCGGCGAGTATAAGCCGCTCGATTTTTAGTGCTTGTGGAAATTGACTTTGGTATTTGAAAATCGAGGTTTTAACCTCGTTGATTATAGCGTCCAGGAAGGGAAGCATTATCGTTGACAATTCGAGGCCGGGCCCCGTGCCGATGATTCCCCGGTCCTTTTTCAGCTCCTCGGCTCGGAGAGAAGTTATTCCGAGGCCCGTTGCCAGGGCCTGCGTAAGCGATGCTCCCGCAAAGTCGCTCTGGGCATTAAACCTCAATTGTCCCTGTTCCAAAAAAGCGATATTGGTCGAACGGCTTCCGATGTCGACGACGACGGTAGGAGTTGGGTCATTGCCGCCGAAAAGTCGAGCGAGACACAGACTTTCGAGCTCCAGTGCATTGAGCGTGAGGCCGGCCAATTTAAAAATCCTCTGATACTTCAGAATTTGTTCCTGCGGTACGGATACCATAAGAACCCGTATGTGCTTAAATCCGCGCTCGTCGGTAAATTCCCCTACTTTTGTCCAATCAAGGGCAACCTCGGAAAGCGGTACCGGAACATATTGTTTGGCCTGGAACGGTATCGCCTTTTCCAGATCCGCCGGGTTCATGTCCGGAAAATCGAGCACCGTCGTGAACGCCGAAAACACCGGGAGCGACGCGACGGCCTCTTTGGTTTGGACTTTCATTTCGTTCAAAACCAACCGCAAAAGCTCCACTGCTTCCTTCTCGAAAAGTTTTAGCGTGCTCGTTTGGAGCGCTTGGTTGGCGCGCGCAAGATATCCCCCAGATTCCAAGAAACCATAATTAATGACGCGCGGGAGTCTTCCTCCGCGCTCTACCTCGATAACTTTTATGGAAGTCGTTCCTATATCAACGCCCAGATACGAAGAGCCGAGATTGCTTTTAAAAAACTTGAAAACATCTGCCATGCCAGTTCATTATACCCCGCAGGCAACAAAACGAAAAATGGAAGATACTTTGCTGCTCACAAACATAGCTATCGTGAATCACGAAAATATCTCTACCCTGCAGTGTATACAAAATATTTTTTGTTGCGTACTATTACAAACATAAAATGAACATCGAGAGCATATTCAGCATGGTATTCCCTTCGCAGTGCCTCAACTGCGAAAAACGAACTGAAGGAGAAGAGGCGATATGCGGGGACTGTCTTGGAACCATAAGCCTCAATAAAACCCTATTTTGCGGACAATGCCGGGCTCGTCTTCCGGAAGGAAAGAAAGTGTGCCACAAAAGTACACCGTACCTCTTGGGCGCGGCTACAAATTATGACGACGGCGCCATCAAAGAGATGATACATGGCTTAAAATTCCGATTTCTGAAAAAATCCGGAAAAGATTTGGGAATGTTACTGGTCCGCTATGCCGAGTCCGTCGCCGAACTCGAAAGATTCGGCCTCGGCAAAAAAGGAAACGCGGTAGTGATGCCTATCCCTCTTTCTAAAAAAAGACGAAGGGAGCGGGGGTTTAACCAGTCAGAGATCATCGCCCGCGTCTTTGCCAAGCAGTACGCCCTTGAACTCGCCTTGGATTGTTTGGCTCGGACGCGAGACACCGTACCCCAAAGCGAAACCAGAAATCTGCGAGAGCGTCTTCAGAATGCGCAAGGATGCTTCTCGGTCATAAACGAAAAACCGTTGCGGCAGAAAAAAGTGGTTGTCCTCATAGACGACGTAATTACTTCCGGAGCCACAATGCTCGCGGCAGCCGAAGAGCTGAAACGCGCTGGGGCAGAACGTATTCTCGCACTCGTCGTCGCGAAAGCTTGAAAACGAAAAATAAAGAATGGCGAATAGCCCAAAATACTCATTTACATTAAAAATTGATTACTTTACTATAAAACACATGGAACATGAGCCGGAAGAAATAACATGGGAAGCTCCAGAGTTTGAGTATAGACACAAAGAGGTTTCATGGTATTGGATTTCCATCATCGTCGCGGTCGTATGCATTGGATTCGCTGCGTGGCAAAGAAATTTCCTGTTTGGCCTTTTTATTCTGGTCGCGGAAATTCTCATGCTCGCGTGGGGGAGCCAACAACCCGGAATATTTCACTTCCGACTTACGCAAAAAGGGCTGTTCATCGAGGATAAGAAATTTTACCCTTACGGGGATATGGAAACGTTCTCCTGCTACAGCAAAGACGGAAATGAATTTGAAAATATAATTTTCAAATTCAGTAAGCATTTTCGAAGAGCGCTTCGAATCGCCCTTCCCAAAAATCGTCTTGAAGAAACACGATCATTCCTTGCAAAAAACCTAAAAGAGACTGATTATGAGCCCTCGCTCATGGATTCGATTGAAGAACTTGTGGGGTTTTAGGCCTCATTTCAAAAAGCTGATTGATAAAAAGCGAAAAGATCGAAGGTCGGCTTAAAATGGACATTTCTGGGAAAAAGCTTATTTTGAGATGGAACCGGAAGTCCTCATAGCTCAACGGATAGAGCGCAGCCCTGCGAAGGCTGAGATCGAGGTTCAATTCCTCGTGGGGACACAAAAAGTTCATGTTATAATACTGAGATTGAATAGAGAAATTAGAATTGAATTCAGATGAAGTCAATCCTGATAGCTGTAGCGATGTTAGCAGCCACCGGGCTTGCCCTTTCTACTTATTTTTACGGAAATTTGAAAGGGCAAATTTTGCATTCGCTTCTTTCCCAACCGATCGCCAGCACCTCTTCCGCGAGAATTTCTCCGCAGGACAGCACCAAAAAATCGCTTAGTTCGTCATCCAGTATTTCTATAAACAGAGAGAGCACAGGACTAGCCAGTTCCACGACCCCCAAATTCATTCCCGTGGGCTTCAAAGGTCCAACAAGCCAGCCCACCATTCACGGACCAAGCGGCCCACCGCCGAATTATTAAACTTGAGAATAAAATTGTTGGAGTATAAAATGGAAACCGTACTCGTCAGCGAGACTTTTAGAAGCGGGCCTGCCCGCCGGAGTCCCGCGAAGCGGGACGGAGGCGGGATTAGTATAGTGGCAGTACGTCACCTTGCCAAGGTGAGGGCGCCGGTTCGATTCCGGTATCCCGCTCACTTAGAAAATCTTCCCCGACTTTGTGTCGGGGTTAGATTTTCAAGTGTCCCGAGCGAGTGATGGCGCGAGGGACAAGTTCGAGGGAATCGAACAGTGGAGGGGGGTCGGGGAACCGCACTCGGTTTCCCGTGTAGGAAATTACTCAAAACCAAGAGCTTTGAGGGAGCGAGTGAAACGAGTGACGTGAGATTCCGGTATCCCGCTCAACCGAAATTATAATATCCATCCAAAAGATGGCTGTTTTAATTTCGAGAGCGCGTTTTGACTATCCCCCTCCGAAACCGTACGATAAATCTCATGCGAAACAGAGGCACCAAAGTAACTAATTTCGCTCAATTACGTTATCCATGTTAGATGGCGAAGTACACATCATAAAACGCGCCGTCAGGGGAGATTCCTCGGCCTTTGGCCTGCTCTACGATCACTACCAACCGAAAATATATCGGTTTGCATTGGTCAAAGTGAGCCACCGTGAGGAGGCCGAGGATCTTACCCACCAAGTTTTTTTAAAAGCGTGGCAAAGCATCGAGTCCTACCGAGATTTGGGATTTCCTTTTTCGAGCTGGCTCTACAGAATTGCCCGGAATCATGTTGTTGATTACTATCGGGGGAAAAGAACAACCGAAAGTCTTGATGATGCCGATCCCGAAGAAGCGCCGGTCGAACACTCTCTTCCCGGCGATCTCCTCGAAAAACTGGAGATGGAGCGAGTAAAAAGTGCGATCCGGAAGTTGAAGCCCGAATACCAAGACGTGATTATCATGAGATTTGTAGAAGATTTGCCGATCAGGGAAACCGCGCTGGCGATCGACAAGAGCGAAGGTGCCATAAAACTTCTTCAACATCGGGCGATTAAGGAACTGCAAAAAATATTGGGCGAGGAAGCTCAAAGCTAAGATGGAAGACATACTTAAACAACTCAAGAAGCTCCAAATAATAGAAGCGAATAAGCGATTTACGGAACAATCGCGTCTTTTGATCATGGGAGCGCAAAAACGGAGAAATGTGTGGGACGTTATTTTAAAGAATGTCGAGTTGGGCGCCTCTTTCGCGCTTGCCGGAATTTTAATAATCACGATCCTCGGCGGATTTTCAGCGTGGAAACTTCTTTCGCCTTTTAAACTTTCGAACCTAGATACGACGGATCTCAAAGCAGAGGCGCAGGCCGTCGATATCCAAATACAACTTACAAACCTCAACTACGACGAAATTGCGGGCGCTGCCGAGTCAACTGCTCCTTCTGCAGAGCCCTCGATCCCAAAAACATCGGAAAAAACTTATACCGGAAACACCTCGCTATCACAGCAGCCGAAAGAGACGTCAAGCACTATTGCGACGTCCTCGCCGAGCAGCGACGAAACGCTCTCAATCGACGAAGCTCTAGAAAAACTCTCGGAATAAAAAATAGTCCAGACCAATGAGTGCAAAAAAGATTTGGATAGCTGGAATTTTTTTGGTATTTGCGGGAACTGGCCTTTCGGCGCACGCAAAGGAGTGCTCCTTGAGCCAATCCAAGTTTGACGGCTTGCTCTCCGCCGACGACTCCCAGGATTATTTCCAAAAACTACAGAAAGAGCTCGCAGCTCGGAAAGAGCTCATCGGAACGGTCATCGACTGCGCCGTGGAAGAAGCTTCAGCGCTCAAAGCGAAGGTCGATACCTTTGCCAATACGGAAACCGAAGATACGGGCTATAAAATCTCGAATCTTCTTGGAAATGCCATCGAATATTATAAGCTTCAACTCGGGAACGTGCCGAATCTAGGTCTCGAAGGAAGCCGCTATTTCTCCAAAGACCTCCTTGCGTGGCGCCAGGGGAATTACGCCCCCATTGCGAAAACCGCGTCGAATTTTATCGTGTGGTCTGAAAATCAAACCTTGTTGAGCACGGCTCAAAGTCGTCTCGACCAAACGAACGGCACGATAACGCTGCTTAAGGTGATTGAAACTGAATCGATTCAAAAAAAATGGGGGGAAATAAACGGGCTTTTCGCGAATGCCCTCCAAGCAAACCAAAACGCGAAGGAAGACCTACGAAACTTTGATCCTCCGGAAAAAACCCTTGCTTCAATAAAGCTGTCTCTCGAGGACCTCTCGGGCACATACAAAATGCTTTACGCGCTCGTGGAAGAAATAAATGCGCTTACATCCCAAATACACCAGCCCGATAAAAAATAGCATTTCAAGCAACATACGCAAACAAAAACCCGGCAAGCAGAACTCGCCGGGTTTTTGCTAAAACTTACGTCAGTTATTTTACGGCGTCTTTGAGGCCTTTCCCGGGCTTAAACTTCGGCTTCGTGGAAGCGGCGATTTGGATGGTTTCCCCGGTTTTCGGGTTCCTTCCCTGTCGCGCTGCCCGTTTCGCAACCATAAACGTTCCAAAACCGGTGATAGCAACATCTTCTCCGCGGCTCAAGGTTTTCGCAATAGTATCAAGCACCGCTTCAACTATTCGCTGCGCTGCGGCTTTTGTCTCAAGATTTGCCTCTTTCATGATGGCCTCAACCAATCCATCTTTAGTCATGCGTGTGTTTAAAAAGTAAACTTGCTCGACCTTTCTATATGGCTAAGTATAGCAAATACAAGGGTAAAGTGCTACTTCGATTCAACCTTGATCCCAAGCTGGTCAAGGATCGGTTTTAGTGAAGCATACGAAGGGCTCTTTGTAAAATCAAATCGCGCCGCTATATCGCTCAGATATTTCCTCGAACTCACGTAGTCTCCGGTATAAAAGTAGGCAATTCCAAGCTTAAGCTCCACTTCCAGGTTGCCTGGATGCCCGCTTAAGGCGGCATTGTAGATATCTATCGCCTCGTGAATATGTCCGGGGCCCAAATCAGCTAAAAAGTCTCCGAATTCAAGCATCGTTTCCAGATCATCCGGAGCCATTTGCACTGCAACCCGATAAAGTTCTATCGCCTCGTCGGTATGCCCAGCCTGGGCAAAATAATCCGCAACCGTGCGCGGCTCATAATAATTCTTCCATTGCTTACCCAAAGATATCGCCTTCTTCAACTCCATATACCCTCCTGCAAAATCCTTATTCGCCGACAGGAGTAAACCGTAGTAGAAATGGGCATCCGAAACTTTCGGGTCGAGATCTAATGCCTCCTTCAGAATAGCCAACGCCCCTTTGTAATCTCCACGCAACGATTTTGTTTTCGCCATTGAAAAATATATTTCTTGCCGCCGAGGAGAGAGCTCAAGCGCAATTTTCGCTTCGCGATCGGCTGCTGCCAAAAAACTTTCTGGGTCGATGTCCGAGATCTGATTATACATATCCACGAGCGAGTAATGGTTGTAAGCATCTGCTGAATGCTCCCTGGCGACGGCCTCCATCTCCCGCACCGCGCGTATCGCGTCTTCCTTTTTTATGACTCCGGGATTGTAGAAATATGCTTCCGAAACCGCGGCAGCAAAATCGCGGACAAAGTTCCACCGATAAGGGCTCCACTTGGCCAGCGCCTTATCGAAATCCGCAATGGCCTGCGTCGGATTACTATGGAATCTCTTAAAACCGAAAAATTCGTGGTAAACGGCTTCCACGCTCGGGACATTAAGCAAATAGGCCATAACTATCCCTGCGCCAACGAGTATTAAGGCATATGGAGATAAACTGTTTTTTTTGCTATCGAGTTTGTCGAGGTGAGGAACAGGCCGCGTTTCTGCCTGCGCGTACAACCTATATTCTCCATCCACCATCCCCAGCAACCCATAAAACATAAGCGTTGGGCCGATAGTATCGAATATAAAGAGATCGCGCGCGACAAAAGCCGCGAGCGCCGCAACCGCGAAACGCCCGAATAAACTCCTCGTTTTAAGCGCTTCGAAAACGAATAATGCGAAAAAAACAATCCGCGCGAGGAGCAATGGCAACCCTCCGGAAACTAAATCTTCTAAGACAAAATTGTGGGGCTTATCGAATCGGGTTTCCTGATAATTTAATTCCAGCGCCCGCGGATCATAATATTTATTGTAAGGCACATTAAAATTTTCCCATCCCCACCCGAGGATCGGTCGCTCCAAAAATCCGCTCCAGGCGGCCCTAAGCGCGATAAGCCGGGGAAGAAGGGAGGTATTGGACTCGGATATAGAAACCGAGACATCTCGGAAACGATTTAGCCCCGGGACGCCTTCCCAGAAATTATTTTGCCGCGTAAACCAAAAAAATGAGCCGGCCAAACACAGGGAAAGAAGCAGCCCCGCATATAAACGCCTGGACGAAAGCACGCCGGAAATCTCGGGAGGGCGGAACGCAAAAATACAAAGGAGAGCCAGAAGCCCAACCCCCAAGCCCAGAATGTCTCCCCTGGTTTCCGAAAGGAAAAGAGCCGTAAGGCAGAGAAGCGCCAACGCGAGTACGACGATGGCTTTCGAGGAGGCATATAAAATATTGCTCTTGGTTCGACCGGCGTTATGCGTCCCGTCTGAAATATGGAATATATCTAAAAACAGATATAGCCCTATAAAAATATTAAATGACAAGTAGCCCGCCAGGAATGTCGGATTCCCGAATGTCGAGCCAGGACGGCCTATGATGCCGGGCTCAACCATCAAAAGGTTCGGAATCTTTTTTTGAAAGAGAGCCAGAATGCTCACGAACGCCGCAGTCGCAAGCGAGGCAAATAAAATCTTTTTCCAGGGGATTTCTCTGTAGAGCGACGAAATGACGAGTGCGAATGCGGCGAGATGCAAAATCGTAAAAATGCCGAGCATCCTTTCATACGTGGACCAAAAACTTCGATACGGATCAACGCCGAAAAGCGAAGTCAAGATCAAAACTCCTAAAAAAACCGCTCCCCCGGCAACAATCGGAGTTTTTTTAGGCCGATACCGCGGCTCAAAAATGGCCAAGACAAGCCACACAACAAATAAAATCTCGACCAGAAACTGGAAAAAGAGTGTCTTTGAAAAAATGTAGGGATATACCCCTTGTCTCAAGTAAAAAAGTGGCGTACCGATAAGGATCGCGAAGATGAGGGTTGTGGCCGTGTACAAAAGAATCTTCTTTACGTGCATAGATTAGAGACAAACTTCATGTTTTATATTTGAGAGCGTGGCCGCAGTCAAAGTCTATTTCATTGCGGCCGAGCGGACTAAGTTCACGAAATCGTAATATTTTTTAACATTCTACCCTAACCCACCCCAAACCAAAACCCCTCCGATCGAAATCGGAGGGGTTTGGTTTCTAGGCAAGGTCTCAAGCCGTTGCCTTAAGCCACTCTGGCTTACGTGCCTTGAGCGTACGTCACAGAGTTGAGTTCGATCGGAGTGATTGTCTTGGTAGGCAATCCAAGTCCCGTTGAAGCTGCACCATCAAGCGCATCCGTAAACTGTATGGATGTTACCGCGTTGATTGTAGCAGTGAGGGTCTTGGAAACACCTGACGCAGCAACCGCAGTCTTTGTCGAGTCAACTCGGAGCCGGAATGTCCGCGAAGCCCCCGCACTTACGGTCTGACCGTTTGTGGTCGAACCCAAGTTAAAGGTCTTCGTACACGCGCTAGCGCTCGGGTCACAGGCAGAGGAGGTGGTGTTGTTAGTTCCCAGGTTGTTACCGCTTTCATCGATGAGCGACACGCCGTCAAGGAATGTGCCGAGCGATGGAGCAGTTCCTGCAAACTGGACGACGATGCTGTTGATCGCGACAGATCCCGCAGAGGATGCTGTAAAGGTCAAGTTCGCAAGGTCATCGGTCACCGTCTTAGATCGAGAATTGCTCGTTCCAAGCGCTGTCCTGCTGAATGAGAGATTGCTCCGGAGTACCGTCATGGTGTTGCTGTTCACTGAAGATAACGTTATAGCAGACGAAGCGTTCGAGGTGTTACCCAAGGCCACTACCGTCTCTGCAACCGTATCATTCACTGAATCAGTAGAAGTCGCGATCTTGAAGACATGGGTGGTGTTATCCGTTGCACCCGATGATGCATACGAAGACACATCGCCCTTCAAGGTCAAGATCAACGAGTTCGCTTGAGGCACAACCACCGGAGTCGAGAAGTGGAACTGGTAGTAATACCCAGGTCCAGGATTCGAGGTCGAGGCGGCCGTGTTCGCCGAACCAGCTGTGCCGAGGAGTGTGGCGCCGTTATACAAGCTCAAGTTGCCAAAGGCAGACTTGACCGTGTTTGTCGCAGCCACCTGCTGGAAGACGTTCAAATCGGTGATCTTTACATCTTCCACGTTCGAGGTTTCTGTAAACCGGAACGTAGCGAGGGCATTCCCGGTGGAACCCATCACGAGTTGATCCGACGGAGCTTGCCCCGAATCAGCCGTAACCGTAATTGTCGGCTGCCCGGCAAATACGATTGCTTGGCCGTTCGTAGAGCTGCAACTTATTGACGAGAAGGATACAAGTCCACTTGCTGAACAACCCGTCAAGACCGTTGCCGGCGAAATGGTTCCTGTCGAACCCGAAATCGTGTCGGCATAGATATCAACGTAGGTCGTAGCTCCCGCGGCGATTGTAAATGGACTACCCGAGAAGGAGTAGACGGTTCCCGAAGACACGCTTCCTTGCGTATTTCCGAATTGTGAAGAACCGACCATCACTCTCAAGTTATTCCACGTATTGCCGTTCGCTTCGACGTTCAAGTTGTTTATCCGTACTCCTTCAGCCGAAGAAGCCGTGAACGCATATGAACCAATTCTTCGATTCGATGCGCCGCCCGAAAGGGTAACCGATCCAATCGCGCTGTTTCTCGCAACCGTCAAGCTCGTAGCCGATAAGGTTAGAGCACTGCCGGTCACCGACGCGCTTGAAGCGGTCGACGCAGACGTAAGACCCTGCAAGTTGTTCGTGTTGCCAGTCAAGATTCCGGCTACGTTCGTAAACGCCGCCGTTGATTTGACATCGACAATCAAGGACAAAACGCGGGTCGTATTCGCCGGAACTATGTAATTGATCGGCGAAGAACTGTTGCCGAAACAATTCCTGTAGCTCGAGCTCGTGTTCGAGAATGCGGTATCGGTACACGTTACGCTCGTTGAGAGCGTATTGATCGTGGTGCCGACTTGGCCGCCCGCATCGTCAACCAACGTCAAATTGCCGAAAGCGTTGTCCATCGATCCGTTCGTAAGACCGGTGATGTTCAATCCAACTCCCAGCCATTTCACTTTCACCGCTTCTCCAGCGGCATAGATCGTGAATTTCGCAAGTGTAACGCCCGATTGTCCCGGAGCAATGTTGCCGGTCGGAGTATTCGACGCCTGCGAAACCGTGATGGTTCCGGCAAGAATCGTTACCTGCGTACCAGTTCCGCCCACAATGGTCGGAGAAACCGGAACGTTGTATTGCGAATCGATCGCGAGGATGTCATACGAGTTCAAGATCTCGAATTGGAAGTTGTATGAAGGAGATCCCATGATGTCCGCCCATACTTGGAGGTTATTCGAACCGGTGTTCAAAATAGCCGGATTCGAGCTTAGATCAAAGTAGGCATTGCCCGCTGGATCAACCTGCGCCAATGTATTTCCAACTTGAGTTCCGTTCACCGTCAATTTCACGTTTCGGATGTCGGTTTTCGTCGCCGAACCGATAACGCGGAAGTTGATGGAAGAAAGTTTGACTCGGCTGTTGCCCGCGGTGAAATTCCATGCCGCAACCAAGTTGTTGTTGGTTCCTGCTGTTACGCTCGATCCTATTGAGGACGAGGCGGTAACGAGAGTCGCCAAACTCGGGTTGGAAACGGAAGTCACCGTGAACGTATTGCCGCTCAACGGGAAGTTGCCGGCCGTTGAAACTAAAGCATTATTCGCATCCCACGCCGTCACGTTGGAAGCGGAATTGATGCCAAAGCCAACCGTATTGCCAGCTGAAAGGCCAGTTGCCACATCAATGGCGAGCCATACCTTTCTCGTCTGTCCTGCCGCAATATTTAATGACAATCCAGAGAAATCGATCACTCCACTTGCAATGGAATTGTATTGCGCAATAACTCTGCCGTTCTCAACTACATACGCTCCGGAAATGGAACTGTCAGAGAGAACGCCCTGTTTGTTGAATTTAAGTTCGGAAACGGTTACACCGCTCGCGGTTCCTGCAGTCAAATTAACTGCCAAAACCGGTACGCGCGCAGCCGCCGAACCGGAACTCGAGATAAGTGAGCCGGGTGCGGGGTTATCCGACGCCAAGCCTACCCACAAGCCAGTCGAGGGGACTACTCCCGGGGGTGTGACCGACGGTGGACCCGGCGGCGTTAGAACCAACCCGTTGATTCGGGCCATCGTTATGGGACCGAAGTAACCAATAGCCGGAGAAATGCCGTTTAACCCTTGCCATTGAGCAAGAGCTGCTTTGGTTAAAGCGCCGAAATATGTTGATTCATGGCCAGGAGATCCTGCTCCGCTGCCTCCTGATACCAAAACCCCATGTCCGTTCAAGAACTGCTGCAATGCTTTAACATCTTCTCCTGTACTGCCCACAGTGAGGTTGCGGGTGAAGTGGTAGGAAGACATGCTTGAGCCTTGCGATCCGAGTTGCGCCTGAAGCTGTTGAATCTGCGCCAAAAGTGCAGCTATCTGCGCTTGAAGGTCAGCAGTCGTTTGCGCATTCGCAACTGGGAAAAGAAGAAGCGCTCCAGACGCCCACACCATAGTGGTTGCCGTAAGCGCAGTTGAAACAAATTTTTTGCTGAATGTACTCATGTATTAATTTTTAATTTTCGACTTTCTTTATTTTATCGACCGTATTTTTGATGTTTGAGGTCGTCGACCTTTCTCAAAATTTTCTGAAAATCACACATTCGCTTCGACCCGCCGCCAACCAAGTGAGGATCAGTAGCAGAGGAGCGGTATGTAATTCTTTGTTAATCTTGGTTAATTTATAAACAAAAACTCGCTTTTTTGAGCGAGGCCGACTGGAGAGTTTATGGTTCAGCCGCTAAGAAATTTATAAACAGAACCCTCGGTCGGGATCTGCCCCATTGGCTGACTATCTACTCTGGTTCAGGCCTCACTCACTCTCCGACCCTAGGCCGGATCTGAACCTCCATCATTGTAACAGAACACCCGTTACTTACCTGTGCATAACCTATAACGTACTTCTCTTTGAAAAGGTTACTGACAATTAGCGAGCAATCTTGTCCTCGACAACCTGGTTCACTTTATAGTAAGTAGAAGGGCCGCCATTCCCAATTCTAAGCAGTAGACCACGTTCTATAAGATCCTGCAAGTCATAACGAATAGTCCTCTCGCTCACCTCCTTGAAATAGTCTTGTACATCCTTTAATCGGCAATTGCCGCTTTGCCGAATTATTTCTAAAATTGCCGATTGCCGGGTTATTGGTTTATCCGGGCTAATATTTTCTTTCCGCGTTTGTTGAATATCTCCATTTGGGAAATCCCTATTGATCTTTTCATTAACCGGAGCTTGAGCAAAAATAAGCTTAGCTAACCCTTCTGTTTTTTCTCGTGAAGCGGGCATCCCAGAAAATGATCCTTCAAGACTTACGGCCACCGGCTGGGATTTCATTCTTTCGTATTCGGCAATTGCCGAATTAAATTGCCCTATTTCTTGCACCATGGTTTCAACATTTCTGGGGTGGACGATCCCAGCATCTCCTCCAAGTCGCAATAAATACTCCATTGATTCGGCAATATTCCTGCACTCGGAGTATCGGCCACGCACGGCTAGGTCCAGGAGCGAAAAAGATTGTCCCAATAAGGACTCAACAAATCCCTGAAGTTGTACGACTGATCCGATCCTAAAGGCAGCATAGCTTAGTTCATATGCCTTCTTAGAAAAGAATTGGCTGAAATTGTCGGAATTGCTCATTGTTCAATATCCGGCAAGTATACCACATCAAAAGAAAAGGTCAATTAATAATCCGGCAATCCGGCAATATGCGACGGTCCGAGCTATTTTACTTTCTATTCTTTATAAATTCTTCAGTTTTTGCCAGATTTTCAAGCGTACCACAATCCAGGCGAGTCCCCAAAAATTCCCATCCATAGACCATTCCCCCAGCAATCAGTTCTATTTCCAGAGCGGTAACAATCCGAAGCGCATCTTCCGTAATAAGCGGCAATGTTCCGGCAACTCTCTTTAGATTCATGAGCACTTTCGGGGTAATAACATAGCCCCCAACAATAGTTAGGTTCGAGGGAGCTTCTTTGAGCGCCGGCTTTTCCACCACGTCCAGAACCTCATACAAATCCTGCATGCCAGGTCGCTTGACACGCCTCACCTTCACAACTCCAAATCGCGGAACCAACGCATCTGGGACGCGTTGTAAAAGCATCACGGGTGCTTTAACCAAAGAGAAAATATCTAGCAGCGAATTCAGTACGGGCGGGTTGCTCAAAACTATATCGTCGCAGAATCTAACGGCGAAGGGCTCGTTTTTAAGGATGTCGTAGGCCTGCAGAAGCGCGTGGCCGTCTCCCCCCAGAATCTTCTGTGTGCGTATATAAAATTTTATTCCCGAAAATTTTCCCTTTTTTATTCCGTCTACATATCGCTCAAACCGATCTCGCTGGGTAGGATTTGTGATAAGCACCACCTCCGTAATCCCGTTTTCGCGCACTTCGTCGAGAACGTATTCAATAAGCGGCTTGCCGCCTACTTTGATGAGATTTTTAGGCGTCTTGAGGGTGAGTGGCCGAAGCCGTTTCCCCAATCCCGCAACCGGAAGCACCAACTTAGTAATTCTTTTCATTTAGCAAGTGGAAAGCGTAACTTCCTTCAATAAAATAAGGGGCGAACGACCTTAATCCTCATATTTTGGTAATTATTGTAACCTACTTTGCTCCGAGAACGAAAGGTTATTCCAAATTCCTCTTGGTTTTCAAGAAATTCAGAAAATGTTAGACACTGCGAGGACAATTATAAACTCCAAGGAGCGGACCCTAGGATTATAGCGATTGCAACAAAAAGGATTGAAAAATCGACGAGTAACCGTCGCGAAGTTAATGCTCCGTATAAATAGTCGAAAACGGATTCTATGAGAATCGCGGCCACAATAAAAAAAATCGACGCCTGATAGAGAAAATTGAGGGGCAACACTGCAATCCCGAACATAAGCTGGCATAAAAGAATCGCGAGGGTAAAGCGGGAGACGCGCGAACGATTCTCGAGAGCGAGCTCGAATGACGCAGCCGAATATCCCCAAAGCCCGCGACTTAAAAAGAAAAAGAGGAGCCCAAAAAGTAACGCATAGAAAACAGAGAAGGTCATTTGCCAAACGCCAAAAAAGAAATAAAAGCGGGAAGCAAGCATAATTACAAAAAGAAAAAGAGCCGCTTCGTATGTGGATCTTCGATCAATAAACCGGAAATCTTTTAATCCTAAAAGCAAATAAAAGACTACAGAGAAAAGAAGAGCAGCCGCAAATCCCGGGGACATCGTTGCCATGAAAAAAATAAGCACGGCAAAATGGAAAACGAACTTAACCGGCTGGAAAAACGGGAAAAGGTAGAAATAAAGCGCTATAAGCAAAAAAGTCCAAAAAGGAAAAAGCAGCCATCCTGCGCCGAAGATGCATGCCCTAAGAACTAAAGACCAAGGAATCTGCTTTAAAATTGACCTTAATTTTTCCACCATCTTTAAGTTCCCCGCGGACAATCTTATCGGCCAGTTTATCAAGGATAACTTTCTGGATAAGGCGTTTCAAGGGACGCGCGCCGAATTCAGCGCTAAATCCTTCCTTGATAAGGAATTCCCGAGCCGCTTCGCCCACATCGATTTTGATGTTCCGGGCTTGGAGCCGTTTGGCTATCAAGCCAATCTGTATATCAACAATCTTTGAAATGTCGTCTCTTCCGAGCGGCTTAAATATGACGATTTCATCGATCCTATTCAAAAATTCCGGCCGGAAGCTTTCCCGAAGCGATTCCATGACTTTGCCGCGATAATTTTCGTCTTCCTTTTCTTTGGCGGTTTCCTCCCCCGCTGCGCTAAACCCGATGCGGGACATATTCTTTAAGTATTGGCTGCCTACGTTCGAGGTCATGATGATGATGGAATTCTTGAAGTTCACAACCTTGCCTTTGCCGTCGGTAAGGCGTCCATTATCGAGAATCTGCAGCAACAGATTGAAAACCTCCGGATGGGCTTTCTCAATTTCATCAAAGAGTATAAGACTGTACGGCCTATGCCTGATTAATTCGGTGAGCTGCCCTCCCTCTTCATACCCAACATATCCCGGCGGAGAACCGATGAGTCGGCTTGTGGCATGCCGCTCCATGAACTCCGACATATCTATCCTGATGAGCGACTTTTCGTCGTTAAACATGAATTCCGAAAGCGCTTTTGCGAGTTCGGTTTTACCGACCCCCGTCGGACCCAAAAACATAAAGGAGCCCAGCGGTCTATTGTCATCCGCCAGCCCGGTTCGCGCGCGTCGGAGAGCGTTTGCAACGGCTCTGATGCCTTCTTCCTGCCCAACTACGCGCCGGCTAAGTACGTCCTCGATCCGGATCAGCTTGTCGCTTTCGGACTCAAGCATCCGCCGAAGCGGAATTCCCGTCCAAATCGAAACGACCGCAGCGACGTCCTCTTTATCAACTGCTTCTTTTATAAACCGTTCGGATTCCTTTTTTCCTCTCTTGGAATCGGATGCCCCAAAATTTTTCTTTTCGAATACCTGGAAATCCTTCTCGGCTTGCGGGAGCTCCCCATACATAATCTGCGCGACGCGTTCCAGGTTCCCCTCGCGCTCCGCAATTTCCGCTTCGCGTCGCAACGCATCAATTTTTTGTCGTAACTGATGGAGCGTTTCGAACTTTAGCTTCTCCGAATGCCACCGCGCTGAAAGATCATCGTTTGACGCCTTAATAACCTTGAGTTCCTTATCAATCTCCTTTAGCCGGGGAGTTTTTGGATTTTCCTTGCTCAAGGCCTGGCGCTCGACTTCCAGGCGGGTAATTTCTCGGCGCACCTTGTCGATTTCCTTAGGCAGACTTTCCGTTTCCAAGCGCCGCGCCGAGGCGGCCTCATCGATTAAATCCACCGCTTTATCCGGCAAAAACCGGTCGGTGATATAACGAGCCGAAAGATTTACCGCTTCAACGATTGCCTCATCGCTAATGCGCAAGCCATGGTGAATCTCATACTTTTCCTTAAGCCCGCGCAGAATCGCGATCGAATCCTCAATCGTCGGCTCTTCAACAAAGATCGGCATAAATCTTCGTTCAAGCGCGGCATCTTTCTCTATATAGCGCTGATATTCTCTGATCGTAGTCGCTCCGATCGCGTGCAGTTCTCCCCGGGCAAGCACCGGTTTTAACAAGTTTGATGCATCTACGGCTCCCTCTGCGGCGCCCGCTCCGACGATGGTGTGGATTTCGTCAATAAAAAGAATAATCTGGCCGGCGGCATTGGTCACTTCCTTTACGAATGCCTTGAGGCGATCTTCGAACTCTCCGCGAAACTTGGTGCCGGCTATAAGCGCGCCGAGGTCAAGCATCAAAATCTGCTTATTTTTCAAGGGTTCCGGGACGTCGCCCGAGGCAATTCTCTGCGCCAATCCTTCGACTACCGCGGTCTTCCCAACGCCCGGCTCCCCTATTAAAACCGGGTTGTTTTTCGTACGTCTGGAAAGCACTTGCATGAGGCGCCGCAACTCCTCTTCTCGGCCGATCACGGGATCAAGTTTCCCCGCCTTCGCCTTCTCGCTTATATTGATCGAATATTTTTCGAGCACTTGAAACTTCGACTCCGGGGTTTCATCCGTGATGCGAACCGATCCGCGAAGCTGGGCCAGTATCCGAAACGCCGCGTCTCTCCGCACTCCAAACTGTTCCAGGACATTTTTCGCGGAAGAAGGCGTATCAATAATTGCAAGCAGCATGTGTTCGCAGGAAACAAATTCGTCTTTCTGCTGCGCCGCTACTTTTGCGGCCTGGTCAAGCACCTTCATGAGTTCCTGTGAGAGGTACAGCTGTCCTACGGTTGAGTTTCCGATAATTTTCGGAATCCGCCCGAGCTCGAGCTCAATATGCTCATCAAGTTTTTCCAGATTCACTCCGGAACGAGAGAGTACCGGGATCACGAGCGATTGCTGGTCTTCCAAGAGCGCGGACAGCAAATGGAGCGCTTTTAGTTCGCCGTGATTTTTGCTTGCCGCCAATTCTTGGGCGTTCTGCAATGCTTCTTGTGCCTTAATTGTAAAACGATGAAAATTTGCCATGTATAACTCCTATAGTATAAAGTTTCCTCCGCCCGTGCGCAAACTTTTGCGCCAAAAAATCTTTATTCTTTGGTTTTCGGCCGCTTCACAAGCAGAACCTGGACATCCAAATCCTTGCCGCCCCGGCGAATTTTTAAGGTAACGGTTTCTCCCACGCTAAAGTGCGAAATAGCGGCTCCCAGGGTATAATCTGTATCGATTTTCTTTCCGTTCAATTCCAGAATGATATCTTCCGCAACGATGCCGGCCTTGTCGGCCGGAGAGCCGGGTGTGACGGCCGGTCCATCATCCGATCCCCGCACGAGAGCCCCGTAGTCAACCGGCAGCTTTTGCTGCTTCGCGATATCGGAAGAAATCGTCAAATATCTGACGCCCAGGAACGGCGTTTCGATGTCGCCGGTTTTTTTCACCGAATCGATGTCCCGTTTTGCCTGGTTAATGGGAATTGCGAAACCGATATTCTGTGCGCCCGCAGCAATGGCGGTATTTATGCCGATCACCTCGCCTTGGAGATTTAAAAGCGGCCCGCCGGAATTCCCCAGATTGATGGCAGCATCGGTTTGAACAACTCCTTCAATCGTCTCCTGGCCGACTCCGGGGCCGGAGGCGGTAACGCTTCTCGCTAAGCCGGAGATGACGCCGACTGAAACCGTGTTTCGGAATTCCCCGAGCGCATTCCCGATCGCAATCGCAGTCTGCCCAAGTTCAATCGAGTCTGAATCGCCAAGTTCAACCGTCGGAAGGCCCGACGCCTCGATTTTTAACATTGCCAAATCCTGCGAGGGGTCTTTTGCAAGCACTTTCGCGTCATATTTTTTCCCGTCGTTCGTAAAAACGGTGTATGAGGCCTTCGGATCACCAGCGACGTGCTTATTTGTAAGAATCAAACCGTCGGATGAAATGATAAACCCACTTCCGCCGCCAACCTCCTGCAGCGCAGTCCCTCCTTTTTCGCATGGTACCGAAAATTGCGGAAATTGGTCTCCAAAAAGCTGCTGAAATTCAGGCGGCAGATCTGAAAAAGGGCTTCCGGGACAATTTTCTATAATTGGTACGTTCTTCGAAATCGTAATTGAGACAACCGCCGGCGAAGCTTTTTTGACCGCCGCAATGACCGCCTTTTCATAATCGATTGCCGGCTTATAAAGAGAAATCAGGGCTTGGCTTGTCTGTGCTTGGAAGACAGTTGACGACGCCGGAGAAGTAGTCGCCGTACGGCCTCCGAAAAGCGGGGCGACTAGCCCCCGCAAGAAATCCAGAACATCCGCATGGGCAGGCGCGGGCGCAAGAATTATCAAAACCAAGAAAATCGATGCCAAAACCGTCCCCACGAATAAAAAATTATTATTTTTATGATTTTTCATGCGTTCTTGAAGGTCGGCGCTCCGAATCGGTCCTTTTCCGCTGATTATACGTCTCTGATTATTACCGCGCCAGATTTATTTTTATTTCATGGCAATCCTGCGATTGCGAGCCAGTGCCGCGGTGATCTTTTTGAGAGCGAGGCTTATATGCGCCTGCGTAGTCTGCCGCCCGAAACTGAAACGGATGCAGTGCTGGGCCTTCTCTTTTGAAAACCCAAGTGCTTCAAGTACATAAGACGGCTGAGACGCTCGAGCATGACAAGCCGATCCGGAGGAAACCGCGACACCGAGAAGATCCAATCTCGTAATAAGTTGTTCCGCGCTTTGCCCTGGGAAATACACATTAAGTATGTTTGGCAAAAATTCATTTTCGCTTGAAGATGCTTGGCTTTCACTGACGCAGGGCACGACAAGCTCGGCTTGCGGGTCTATCTCCTTCAGTTTACCCCAAAAGTAATCCCGAATCCGCCGAATCCGGGGGGCTTCCTTTCCGCGAACTCCATTCACAAGTTCCGCCGCCTTGGCCAATCCCACAATCAAAGGAACGTTTTCTGTGCCGGATCGAAGCCCGAATTCCTGGCCGCCGCCCGTCAAAATCGGCGCAACGCAACTGCTTCCATTGTTTTTGATTTTTGATTTTTGATTTTTTAAATATAAAGCCCCAATCCCCTTCGGCCCATAAATTTTGTGCGCCGAAATAGTCATTAAATCCACACCGAGCTCCAAAGGAATACACGGCAAAAACTGGAACGCCTGTGCTGCGTCGGTATGAAAAAGCGGCCACCTCGACCCTTGATTCTTGATCCTTGACCCATCGCGGAAATTTCTAAGCAACTTTGAAATTTCCGCGATGGGTTGCACCGTCCCAATCTCATTATTTGCGTAAATAACTGAAACGAGAACTGTTCGTTCATTCAGGGCCGCCTCCAACTTTTTCAAATCTATAATACCTCGCCGGTCAACCGGAATCTCTACGACCTCGATCCCTTCGCGCGCGAGATCGCGCGCCGTCTCCCGCACTGATTCATGCTCGATTGCAGAAATTATAATTCGAAGCTTTTTTTTGGAAATTGCCTGCCCGCCGAAGTCTCGGCGCAGGCGGGGAAATTGGAAGTTGGAAGTTCCTCGCACTACTCCTCGTAGTGCGAGGTTATTCGCCTCCGTTGCCGAACCGGTAAAAATAGTTTCGCGGAAGTCAGCTTTAAATGCCCCAGCTATTGATTCGCGTGAAGCGTCCACTGCCGCAACCGCCTGTTGGCCGAAGGAATGCAAAGAACTGGGATTCCCAAATGTATCCGAAAAATATGGCTGCATAGCCCTCAAAACGCGGGGATCAACCGGCGTCGTAGCTGCGTAATCAAGATAAATTTTATTCATTGAATTTTCGCCTCGTGGTTATTTTTTACTGCAGGACTTGCAAATTCCATAAAATTCGAGCGCGTGCTGTTTAATCTCGGCAAAATGCTTCGAATGTTTGATGACCAAAGAATGAGTATCTTCGACGCCGCAGCCATGCACATCCTCAACGCGCCCGCACTCGACACAAATTAGATGATGGTGTTCGTCCTCTCTCGCAATTTCGTAATGCGCATGATTATGGCGCAAATCGATTTGCTTGATCAAGCCCCTCTGTTTTAGAAGTTTGAGAATCCGATACACAGTGACTTGATTCATCTGCGTATCCACGGCATCAATAATATTTTGCGCGCTCATTGGACTTTGATTTTTCTCTAAAGTGTTAAGAATGAGCAACCGAGAAGAAGTAGCCTTAAAGCCACTTCTCCGCAAAAGCGCCGGAAATTTTTTGGTAACGGAGCTCTCGCCGCCTTGGCTAGACCCGGACTTAGTACTCGTCGAGATTTTACGCATAAGCTTTATTCTACCCAAATGCAAATTACTTGCAAATAATTTGACGGAAGCTCTTAGATGCCTATCATAGGGATAGTATCAGACGAAATGCAAATTACTTGCATTTCGTCTGATAACCAAGCCACTCCGTAACTCAATACAAACTTCCTTGGGTAGAGAAGTAAAAAAGATAAAAAATAAATTACAACTAAAACTACTAAAACTATGAGAATCGCATTCGTCGGCAAAGGAGGATCCGGCAAGACGACGCTTTCCGCCCTCTTTGCGGAATATATAAAAACACGGAACCCCGGTGCTCCTCTTTTGGTTATCGATGCGGATTTAAATATTCACCTACCGGAACTCTTGGGGATAACAAAGAAAATATCGGAGAATCTTCATATCTCCCACCCGGATGCCGTGAAAACTATTAAAAACTATCTCAAAGGGGCAAATGAACGCATCGAAACGCTCGGCCACTTTCGCAAAACTACACCTCCCGGCAAGAAATCAAATTTCATCATTCTCCGGGATAGCGCTAATCCGATTTTAAAGCATTTCGGAATCCAAGACGGCAACATGCGACTCATGATCGTAGGAACCTACGATACCGACGATATTGGGGCGAGCTGCTATCATAACAACCTCGCCATACTCGAAAATATTCTCTCGCATCTCTTAGACCACGAGGGCACCGTGGTTACCGACATGGTCGCAGGAGTCGATGCCTTCGCAAACACGCTTCACGCACAATTCGATCTTCTTGTGCTTGTCGTTGAGCCAACCAAGCGGGGCATGGAAGTTTTTGAGCAATACAATCGCCTCGCAGAAGACGCTGGCATAAGCACCCATCTTTTCGCTGTAGGAAACAAAATTAGAACGGAAAACGACCGAAAATTTATTAAACAACGTATTCCCGAGCAGCAGCTAATTGGATTTTTTGAAGAATCGGATTATCTGCGCCGCAAGGACCAAGAAGGCGGCGGCCTGAAAAGCAGCGAACTAGAAAATCAGAATCAAAAAATATTGGCTGAGATTTTTGAGAAACTAATTTCCAGGCCCGAAACATACCAGACTAGACTTGAGAAACTATGGGAACTCCACAGGCGCTATGTGGCGCAAGACTTCATCCGAGAGCGATTCGGCGATTTAACCGGCCAAATAGATACCTCTTTCAACCTCGACCATCATGCAAAAAGCTATTCAGAAAAAAAATCTTTTTAATGTATTCGCCGGACCGGAAGCTATAAAAAATTTTCTGAATCCAGATTATAGCCCTCCGCTTCCCTTGGTCGAGATACCGGAATCGCTGAACCCGTTTACCAAAGACGGTGTACGGATTTTTGCTAAGCTTATGAACTTTTTACCTTTGGCAAATGTAAAGTCACTTCCAGCGTATAATATGCTGCTTGAAAAGCAGGAAACCGGAAAATTGAAGGGGGTAAAGAAGCTCATTGAGAATTCTTCGGGAAATACGGTGTTCTCTCTTGCCGTGATCGGCAGAATTTTTGGCATCCCACACACAAAAGCTTTTGTGTCGCACGAAGTAACGTGGGGGAAACTGCAGCTTCTGCGCCTTTTCGGAACGGAAATTATAGTGAATGAAGAACCGATCTGCCCCGATCCAAAGGATAAAGATAGTGGCATTTACAAAGCGAAAAAACTGGGAAGAAAAAAAGGATGGTTCAACCCAGGGCAATATGATAACGAAGCAAACCCAGGGGCGCACGAAAAATGGACCGCGCCTCAAATCTGGGAGCAAACCGAAGGGAAAATATCCGTGTTTTGCGCAGGTCTTGGCACGACTGGAACCATGCTGGGAGTTAGCAGCTACCTAAAAAAGAAAACTCCGAATATTTTTACGGTCGGCGTTGCTCGAAAACCGAATAACCCCGTTCCCGGAGTGAGAACCCCGCATCTTTTGCATGAAATAGCGTTCGACTGGAGAAACTCGGTCGACGGCATGGAAGAGATTGGCACGAAAGAATCGTTTGGGAAAAGCTTGGAATTATGCCGCGCCGGATTTATGGCTGGGCCAAGTTCTGGTTTTGCACTCGCCGGCTTACTCCAATTCCTGCGCAAATATAAAAAACGAGAAAAACTTAAGGACTTAAAAAATAAAAACGGCCAAGTTATCGCTGTGTTTATGTGCCCGGACAGCCCGTTGCCATATTTAAATGAATACTTTGAATATCTGGGTGAATCATATTTCCCAAAAATTCAAAACGAGGAAATTCTTATCAATAAACCGAACCAAGGGAAATTTAAAAAAATAAAAACCGATGATGCGCTTGCTCATTTCGACATAGACCCGGAAGACGCATACAACATGATATATAAAATACCTCAAAAGGAAGCATGGAACCGCCTCAGCAACGACCAAAAGATGTTAGTGCGCCCAGATGTTTTAGTAATCGATATCCGAAGCCGCGGCGAATTCCTCCATTTTCATATTGCCGGATCGGAAAGAATTGATGCGTATAAAATTACAGAGAATTTGCCAAAAAAAATCCGCGAATGGAAAAAGAAAAAAATAATTCTTGTGTGCCCCATGGGAATGCGAACAAAAACGATTGCCGAGTTCCTGCGAAGCAAAGGTATTGAGGCATGGAGTATCCGCGGAGGGTCGTCGGAATGGTCTGCACAGAACCTCCCTCGCTGGCGGCCGAAGGTATGCAAAATATAGCGGAATAATTAGCCGAAACAATAATTTTCTTCTATTTTCCGGCGGAGTTTGTACGCATTTCCATGCTTCAGTAACCCTAGATACGAATGAACCGCTTCGGGCTTCGGAACGCTTTTGAGCTTACTAAACATCCGACGTCTTGTCGCAGGACGCAACACCCGATGATCCGGAAAATGCACCCATCCGAGAAAATCAACACCCGATACAAGTGTTTGTATAAAAACTTTATCGGGGTGTAAATTCAGTTTCAACCGCTCACGCAAGAATTCCTCTATGCGAGGCAGAAAATGTTCGAGCCGCGATCGCTCGCTCGACATAATCACAAAATCATCCGCGTATCGAACATAATATTCAACTTTGAGTTTATGTTTTGTAAATTGATCGAATTCGTTCATGTATACGTTCACCAAAAGCTGCGAAGTGAGATTTCCAAGCGGTAAACCAACGCCAGGCGCGGTTGAAGAAAAACTTCCGATGATCTCGCAGAGAAGCCATAAAATATCTTCGTCAGGTATATACTGCCGCAGAATATCCATAAGAACCCGGTGATCAATCGAAGCAAAAAATTTCCGGACATCGCATTTCAATACCCAGCAGGCCTTCGTATTGTTGCAGCCTGCTTTCCGCGAGAAAAATTCGAAGCGAGAAAGTGCTCGGTGCGTTCCCTTGTTCAATTGGCACGAAAAAGAATCCGCAATAAACGTCCTTTCAAAAAATGGATAGAGTACCCGGTAGAGTGCGTGGTGCAGTACGCGGTCGCGCACACTCGCCTTATGAATATCTCTTGGCTTAGGATCGGAAATCTTGAATGCGTGATATCCGCCATGCCGATAGGTATGATTGTGCAGCTCAGCGCGTAACAAAAAAAGATTATGTATAAGTCGCGCCGAAAACTCCTGTACATCTGTTTTGCGGCGCTTGTCGCGCGCAAACTCCCTCCATGCGCCAAGCAAATTTTCAGCGCTTGCAATTTCATTAAGACGTGAGGTAAGCTGAATTTTCATGCAAAAAGATTTTCATGGAACGCCCCCCCCCTTAGGAATTTGCCAATCATTCAGCACTTGGTACAGGCATACAAACTCTGGCACGAGTTTTTACAACACATTCCGAAAACCGCCCGCTACACTCTTGGATTGAAAATTGACTCGCTCCTAGCTGAGACAATTGAGTCTGTTTTTATCGCGAGCTATCTCGCCAAAGAAAAGAAAATTGCGTACCTCGAGCGGGCGAGTGGAAAGCTAGATCTTGCAAAATTTTTCATACAGGTGTGCTGGGAAATAAAAGCGCTCGATAACAAAAAATATATCTTGCTTTCTGAACCGCTCGAAGAAATAGGCAAAATGCTCGGCGGGTGGATTAAAAACCAAACAAAAAGTTAATGCCCGCCAAGCATTGCTGCTATATCTATTGCGAATAGCTGGAAACGCCGACACGCCCGTTCTGGTTGAAGTCATTACTGATCCAGTTCCAATTCACGTTCCATCGCTTGCCATCGTTGTCGAGATACGGATAGTTCCGGTTGTCATCGGAGTTCACCACGATTGTGCAAAAAGCCGTCCATTCCACCGTCCTTTGAAAATTCTCTTAGGACTGCATCGTATTCGGAATCTTAATTCCATAGCTCTTCGCACCAAGTAGCAATAGTATAAAACGGATAAGCACTGCACTCTTAGAGAAAAAGGATTATTCCTTCCGCTGTAATTCCGACAATGCCGCCGCAGAATTCGATCGTACGCAACCGTAGCCACGCACATATAATCTACTATCCAAATTTATTTTATCAAAAATTCAATGGCCTTCCAAATTGATTTGGAAGGCCAAAGTGTTTAAGAATCCAAGCGCCAAAGCCAAGGGCGCAAGAAATCCAGTGTTTACTACTTGCTGGAAACGCCGACACGCCCGCGCCGGCCGAAGCCATAACTGATCCAGCGCCAATCCACGTCCCACCGCTTGCCATCGTGGCCGAGACACGGATAGTGCCGGTGGCCATCGGAGCTCACCACGACAAGCCCGGGGCAATCTATATAGACGTTTCTTAAGAGTTTCATAAGGTCCGGGGATTCGTCCTGGTGCTCTACGAGCCAGCAGGCATGTTGGTAACCCACGATGAGATTTTTCTTCGGTTCAATGCGGCGTTCATATTCAGAACCGCTGATCAAATTTTTCTCCTCGGCTCGCAGCACTGTTGCGAGTTTGAGCGTCAGAGCTTCCGTCGGCGAGGTATCGCGTTCGATAGACTTGACCCAATCGAATTTCGATTGGAGCTCTGTGAGCGTCGGTCGCGGGAGAGCAGGGACCTGGATCGTGAGTTCGTTGGTGTCGCGGAAGAAGTCCTCGGCTTGGACCCGAAATCCATTCGCTACAAAGAGTGCGAATTCCTGTCCGGCACGCTCCGGCTCGCTAATGCCGACTTGGATTTGTTCTGTGGTGAACTGGCCCAAATTCGCATTTGCGGCCAACGTTGAGAGAAGCGTGAAATGCTGTTTCGGTTCGGATTTTGTCATAACTATCTCTAACGGCGCGGACTTGAACGGCCTCGCACATGCAAGGTTGTGTTTCATCCTTTTCGCCGCAGCACGTAAGACACAGATTTAGAAATGTCCTAAATGCTGGGGCGAAAAAGCGAGCAATATAGCTTTCAAAGAACTTCGGAATTATAACAACTCCTCAAGAAAAGTCAAATACAACTGCACGTTTTCCGACACTTTTTTGAGGACAGTATTCGCGTCATTTGCACGTGCCTAGTCTATTCGCATCACTCTAGAACAGCGCCGGATGCTTTTTCGCGAACATTATTTTTGCCACGATCCCAGTTTTCTTATCCGGCACGAGAAGCGAGCTGTCTCTCTTATATAAATCATAAATATCTTTGGTGATTTTTACGTCGTTCAGGCAATACTCCTTAAGCTCGTCAATCCGTCCTTCTTTATAGAGACTAATTGCTTCCGATCCATGATGGTCTTTGGGTTTCCCGCCATTTGCCGCCACAAGCCGGCTCAAGCTGACCCGCTCGCCGGTTAAGGATTCGATCTCTTCCAAAAGATCCACTCGGTCTTTATTCCACAGATTGATCGATGCAGGCCCCAACTTTTGGAAGTACGTATTCAAGACCGGCACGTCGTATCTATTTATGCTAAATCCCACGATCCTTGATGCTCCGCGAAAAAGTTCCGCCATGTTAGAAACTTCTTCCTCGCCGAAACAAAAATATTTTGCTTGGGCGTACGAATATATCCCGACGACGGAAATTTTTAGGGCGCTAAAATTATCTCGCCCAACTCCGGGATCGGTAAAAAAATTTTGCGTTTCAATGTCGAATATAAGGGTATCCATTATTTTTAGTTAACAAGATTAACGGGTTAATGAGTTAACGCGTTATGAAGCTGGAACTCGTTAACCCGCAAACTCGTTAACTTATAAACTAACAAAATCATACATGCCTATCCGCCACATTCGTCGCCGCATAGCTTTCCGGCTTCGTCTTCGCCTCGAAATTGTTCGCGCGCACGAGCGAAACGACATCTGAAATCAACTGCTTCGTCGGACCGTTCTCGCCAACGTCAATATGAATTTCGAAATCGAATTTCGGAAGATCGAATTTCTTGAGCTCGCCCAAGACGCCCTTCGCAATATCAAGTGAAATCAACACCTCGCGGACGATGCGTTCACGCAGCGTGTGGGTTTTTTCTCTCGGCATCCGGCGCCAGAAATATTTCCCGCCGTTCCCGATCCGGTGCACAACGACCGCCGTCACAAAATCCGCCTGGCTTCCGGGAAGCAGTTGTGAATCCGTACCGATGGTAACTTTGTATTGCCGCTCCTCGTCGGCGCGCATAAACGAGATGATTTCTTGCACCACCTCTTGTACGGTTACCTTGAGCCCAAGCGAGTTGAAAAGATAGTCTGGCATTCCCAAACTATAGTTCCGGCGCGGACAGTCTGTCAATAAAACAAGGTTTTTATTGACTTTAAAGCGTTGCAATGTAAACTGCTCGCAGAGCATTCCAGACTGGTTCTGGCAAGCAGGAAAAACAATGTTGTTTTTCTATTGACAACAGGGACATATGAATATGACAACGACAATGGGAATCGAATACGCAGTTGACTACAGCGCCATTGATCCCGTAAAAAAACAGTATCAGCAATTCGGGCGAGAAACCCTGAAGAGTTTTTATCAACCCGGGTTCAGCGAGTTGGAAGGATGCCGGGGCGAAAGCGCTCATGTAATCGAAACCCCTTTGGGTTATGTTGGTTCCACGATCGAGGGCCTGGGAACACGAAATAAAATCGCCGAGGAAATCGAGGAGACCACGGGCATATCGCATTTTTATGCAATCGGCTGGTCTTCGGTGGCTGTTATTGCGAACGATTTAAGTACGAGCGGCATCCCGCCATTTGCCTTCTTTATGTACCTTGCAGCCGGGGCCAACGAGATGTTCAGGAAAGAGAAAAGGTTTCATGACTTCGGTGTGGGATGGACAAACGCCTGCATACACCTCCATGCAATCTATGGGGGCGGAGAAACTCCGATGAATCGGGACGTGATCTTCCCCGACACGGTGGATATCGCCGGCTTCGCATGGGGATTTCTTCCCAAGCCGCAGCGCCCTATTGAATCCAAAAACATTCGCGCCGGAGACAAGATATTGGGAATCGGCAGCTCGGGCATCCATGACAACGGGCACACGCTCTGCCGCGACATCCGGGCGAAGCGATTACGCGAGGAAGGATACCAAACCGTCATTCCCAGCGGGCAGACATTCGGCCAAGCCCTGCTTCAGCCGACCTTGCTCTACGGGCCGCTAGTGAATGCATGCATGGAGGCCGGCATCGAGATTCATTCGATCGTCAATAACACCGGGCATGGATGGGCGAAACTGGCGAGGGCCACGGCCGCTTTAGAATACAAAATCGACGCGCTGCCGGGGCCTCATCCCATTTTCGGCTTCATTCAAAAACGTGCGAACCTCTCTGACGCGGAGATGTATTACAAATTCAACATGGGAATGGGATATGCTTTTATTCTGCCCGAAGAGAGCGCGATGTTGGCCCAGCGCTACGCCGACGATCTCGGCTTCTCGTCGTGGATCATCGGAACGGTTCGCGACTCTCCCGACGGCAAGAAACGAGTTGTTTTGCCGAACGGAGTGGTCTTCACGGAGAAAGATGTAGCGCTGCGGTAAAAAATCAACCGTACAAACAACAAACAAAGCGCTCCGAGGTCGGAGCGCTTTTAACATGTAAGCTTGCCCGCATACTTACAAATCGCAGGGACTCTAATTTTTTATTGCGCTTAACCCAGCGCCTCAATATTCACGTTTATCTTCACGGCACGATACCCCCCTCAAATTTTATCCTGAACAGCTAGCGCTTTCCGAATAATTCGTTTTGTTTCTTTTGGATCCTTAATTTTTATATAATCAACCCCGACTTGAACAATTGCGAAATCATTGCCACCTGGAAAAATCGCATCTCCAACGAAAAGCATTTTCTTCTTTGAAATGCCGAGTGTTTTCTCGATTTGACGAATACCGTACGCCTTATCGATCCCTTTTCGAGTCACGTCCACGGAAGAAAGTCCTCCTTGCCGAACTTCAAACCCCGGCAAAAGCCGTCGAAGCGCTTTCATAAGTTGTGGCCGCACATCGTGATTTTTATTCCACTCCTCTTTGAGCGCAAGGCCGCGCCGGACACCGAGTTTTCGAATAATTTCCTGCCCCAAGGCGGAAAAAGTAATTTGCGTTCCCCGATCTTCGATCACTGGGCCATACGTACGCGCCGGAGGTTCATACGCAATCTCTTTGAACGCCACGAGAAATGCCGCCTTTATATTTTTTCTCTCGCGCCCAGAAAGTCCATGCGAGTATACACATATCCATTTTCCGCGCCTAAATCGATAAAACGCCGTTGAACTGGTCGGGAAAAGAAAAAGCCGCTCAAGTCGCTTATCTTTTCTCGGCAAACGTTGTATGAGCTGTTCCCGGAAAAGCTCATATTTTCCACCGCCTATCACGGCAACGCGCTTATGTTCAAGAAGACGAAGAAGCAGGCCGATCATCTCATGATCCGCGACCGATTTGCTCGGCGCGAGCGTACCGTCAAGATCAAACACGAAAAGCTCCTTCCCGGCAAAAACTTCTCGGCTCAATTTCTTCATGGATATACTGCGGTATTATACTTCATACAAAACTGGTTCGCACGCATTGTCTGTTTTTGCTTC